>JADLBG010000019.1 GCA_020847895.1 Bryobacterales bacterium | reverse complement strand
TCAGTCGCAGGGACGCGGATTTCGATGAGCAAACCGGGCCGGGCGTTTTCGGCGTGGATGGCGCCGTGGTGGAGGCGAATGGCGCGCTCGGCAATGGCGAGGCCGAGGCCGGATCCTCCGGTGCCGCGTCCGCGGTCGGACTGAACGCGGAAGAAGGGGCGGAAGATATCCTTGAGCATCTCTTCCGGAACGCCGGGGCCGCGGTCCTGAATGGTGACCAGCGCGGAGCGGTCCTTGCGGTGAACGCCGACTTCGATGGTTTCGCGTTCGGGCGAGTACTGGATGGCGTTGCGGAGCACGTTCTCGAAGGCGCGGCGGAGGAGTTTTTCGTCGGCCATGACGGTGCAGGGTCCGGCTATTTCCTCCCTGATGTCGCAGTGCTTGGCTTCGGCCTCGATGCGGCATTCCTCGAGCACGTCTGAAAGAAGTTGTTTCAGTTCGACGGGCTCGATCTTCCGTTCGGCGGGGTCGCCTTCGGCCTGGTTCATCTGGATGAGCTCGCTGACGAGGCTCGAGAGGAGTGCGGTTTCGCGCTTGATGCGGTCAATGGCCGCATGGCGGTTCTCGCTGGTGCGGGCCAGTTCGACGGCGAATTGAAGGCGGGCAAGGGGGGAGCGCAGTTCATGGGAAACATCCTGGAAGAGGCGGCGCTCGGTGGTGAGCAGCGTTTCGATGCGGTCAGCCATTTCGTCGAAGGCGTGGGCGAGGTCGCCGAACTCATCCTTCCGGTTCAACCGCGCGCGGGCGGCGAGGTCACCGGCGCCGAAGCGGAGGACGGCTTCCCGCAACTTGCGGAGAGGTTTCACCAGCGTGAGGGCAAAGGCGTAGCAGAGCAAAATGACGATGAGGAGGATAGCGCCGTAGTAGTAATAGGCGTTATTGGGCGGGCCGAAGGCGGCCTCGGGGACATGGACAATCAGGTTGTACCTGCCGTCGGGGGAAGTCTGACGAATCAGAACACGGCCGTGGGACTGGAATGGACGGTGGGGTCCCGGAGTTCGCGAAGCCTGGAGCATGGCTTGGCGGTTCTGGCCGGTGACGAGGTCAACGCCCGCGCTATCGAGCAGGTAATGGGCGCCGAGGATGTAGTGGTCCATGCGCTTCAGTTCCCTGGCGAGGGCCTGCCTGCCGCCGGTTTCGTAAGCGGCGCGGGCGTCGTCGAGTTGCATGGCGTGGATACGCCCCAGGAAGCGGTCCACGGGGGCGTTGCGGTGAGAAAGCGCCATGGTGGTGACAAGGAAGGCTCCGAAGGAAAACAGGAGCATGGCCCCGAACCACAGAAGGATCTTGGCGAAGATGGACCTCATGGCTCCGCCTCGGCGTTCTCCTCGAGGCAAAACTGGTAGCCGCTGCCGCGAATGGTGCGCAGCCAGTTCCTGGGGATGTCGAGTTTCTTGCGCAGGTGGCTGACGTGGACGTCGATGGCGCGGTCAAAGGGAGTGGAGTCGCGCTGATAGAGCCGGTTGGCAAGCTCGTCGCGGGTCACCACCCGGCCGGCGGAACGGAGCAGCAATTCGAGGACGTCGAATTCCGCGGCCGTGACATCGATGGGCTGCCCGCCGCGAGTGACGGTGCGCGCGCGAGGATCCATGCGGACGCCCATGACCTCGATGGGTTCCTGAGAGGCCGAGGGAGGCTGGCTGCGGCGGAGTATGGCGCGCACGCGCGCGAGCAGTTCGTAGGGGTCGAATGGCTTGGCGAGGTAATCATCGGCTCCCTCGTTCAGGCCCTGGATGCGGCTCTGCTGCCCGGCGCGTGCGGTGAGCATCAGGACGGGGACATTGCTCTGTCTGCGAAGGCCCATGAGCACTCCAAAGCCGTCGAGGCGGGGCATCATGACGTCGAGAATGACCATGGCGTACCTACCGGAAATGGCTTTGGCGAGGCCCTGTTCTCCATCGTGCGCCACCTCGAGGGCGATGTTCATTTCGGCGAAGAACTCGCGCATCAGGGAGCAGAGTTCCGTATCGTCATCAACGAGGAGCAGGGTTTCCGAGGGCGCGTTCATTCCCCGTTCCTGTTCAAGAAGACCGCTCCCAATCGCACTGGGGATCTTCCGACAGGCGGGATTGGAGGGTGAGATAGGTGCGGAACAGAAGAGATTTGACGGCCGGGACGGTGCAGCCCATATGCCGGGCAATGCCGGCATAGTCCAGGTCTTCGAACTTATGCAGCCGCAAGGCTTCCCGCTGGCGCGCCGGGAGCGCGGCCACGGCGGCGCGGATGCGTTGAATCTGCTCCTGGCGCAGCAGCATATGCTCGGGCGTGGAGGCTGGGTCCTTCAAAGCGCGCCGCAAACCGGCAGCCGGTTGCGCGTCGTAGCTGAAGGTGGACTTGCTCCGCCCCTGGGAGCGCAGCCAGTTGAGCGAGCGGTTGAAGGCGATGCGGTAGAGCCATGTGGTGAACGACGCCGAGGGCTGATACCGCGCGCGGGCCATGTACACGCGCAGGAAGACCTCCTGCGACAGTTCCTCGGCCACCGCCGCGTCATTCGTCATGCGGCTGATAAGACGAACCACCTGGGGCTTGTGCCTTCTGTGGAGGATGTCAAAAGAGCCGGCGTTCCCGTTTTTCAACGAAAGCATCAGTTGCCAGTCTTCGAGCGCTTCTTCGACGAACATAAGAGCACGTGCCGGAACCTATACTAACAGCGTAGTTCGGGGAAGATGCAAAGCGAAGAATGAAATTTCAAAGATTTGTTAAGGGCCAAACAGGGTGAGTTGCGGATCGGCTCCATCCTCGGGCTGATAGGCGGAGGCGCGTTTCTCCAGCCGGAACTGCTTCCGGACGGCTTCGGCGCGGTCCTCGATCAGTTTCGGATAGTCACCCTGGAGGAATGGGGACCGGGCGTAGCCGCGCTTGTATCGCGCGGCCAAATGTGGAAACTCCTGTTCGAGGAAGGGGAGGAACACGCGGCCGGCGCAGGGCTTCAGAAAAAGTGTTCCGGCTCCGAAATATTTCGCGCCCGATTGTGACGCGGCCCTGGCCACCTCATACAGGCTCTCGTAGCTGTCGTTGATCCACGGCAGGACGGGGCACGCAAAGACCCCGGCCGGGACGCCGCGGCCGGACAACGCGGCGAGGGCGCGGATGCGGAGATCGGGACGCGGGGCGCGGGGTTCGATCAATCTGGCCAGGCGCGCTTCCATGGTGGTTATGGTGAAATTGACGTGCAGCACGTTGGAGCGGGCGATGCGCGCGAGTAGATCGGCGTCGCGGCTGACAAGATCAGACTTCGTCGTGAGCGAGATACGGCGGCCGCGCCCGGAGGAGAGGACTTCGAGGATGGACCGGGTGAGGCGGTAGCGGCGCTCGGCCGGCTGGTAGGGGTCCGTGGCGGTTCCGATGGCGATATGGTCGCGCAGGGAAATGGCGGCGAGTTCATGGCGGAATGAAGAAGGCGAAAATTGTTTGACAAAGATGCGGGTTTCGAAATCGAGAGGCTGGCGGAGTTCCATGAATTCGTGGGTGTAGCGGGCGTAGCAGTACTTACAGCCGAATTCGCAGCCGCGGTAGGGGTTGATGGTGTAATCGAAGTGCACCAGGCCGCCGGAAGAGCGATTGAGGAGGGAACGAGTGGGAAGGAGGGAATAGGAGGCAGAGGATTTGGAGAGGAGGGATGTGGAGAGGGAGGCGAGGCGAGCGATGCCGGCGAGGATCATAGTTAATTTTCGCTTTTATTTCGCTTTTCGTCAAGATTGACGATTCCCGGTACACTGGGAGGGTGGGGATTCTGGGGTCGATTCACCGGCACTTGCCGGACGTGCTGCTGGTTGCGATCACCTTGCTGATGCATGTGGGGTTTTACCTGGCGGCGCGCGGGGAGCCGCGATTCTCGGACTCGCGGCGTACCCGAGTGCTGCTCGGCGGAGCGCTGGCGGCGTCGGCGGCTTACGTATCGCTGAGCATGTTCTTCAGCCTGAACCGGTTTGCGAGCCTGCTTCCGGCGCGGGAGTGGCTTTACTGGCTGCGAGGGATGGGATACCTCTGGGCGCTGGCTACCTTTGCGGCATTCGCCATCCTGATGCTGATGAGGCGAGTCCCGGCGCGATTCTCGCCCGGGCGCAGGCGCTTTCTGAATGTGGCGCAAGGCGCGGCGCTCGCCTCACCGGCGGTGATTATCGGATACGGGGTGCTGGGCGAGCGCAAGCAGTTCCAGATGAAGGAAGTCGACATCGCGGTTCCCGGGCTCGCGAAAGATCTGCACGGGGTGCGGATTCTCCAGTTGAGCGACATCCACATGAGTCCTTTTCTGACGGAGAAGGACCTGGCGCGGGTGATCGGGATGGCGAATGAAACGAAGCCGAACCTGTGCGTCGTTACGGGCGACCTGATCACGGGCAAACATGATCCGCTGGAGGCGTGTATGCGCCTTGTGGCGAAGGTGAAAACGGACGCGGGGATTGTCTGCTGCAACGGGAACCATGAAATTTTCGCACAGGCGGAGGCGCACACAAAGGAATACGGCGCAAGGCTGGGGCTGAACTTCCTGCGGCATGAGAAGACTAAACTGCGCTTCGGGAACGCAAAGATGAACATCGCCGGCGTTGACTACCAACGATTCCATGCGCCATACCTGGTGGGCATGGATGAACTGGTCGAGCCGGATGCTTTCAACCTGCTGTTGTCCCACAACCCGGATGTTTTTCCGGTGGCCGCCAGGCAGGGCTACCAGTTGACGCTGGCCGGGCACACGCACGGAGGGCAGATCACGGTGGAGATTCTGGAGCAGTACGCCAATGTGGCGCGATTCTTCACGCCGTATGTATATGGCCGGTATGAGCAGGACGGGGCCTCGATCTACGTGACGAGGGGGATTGGGACGGTTGGGGTGCCCGCGAGGATTGGGGCGACGCCGGAGATCACAGTGGTGCGATTGTGCGCATCCTGATTATCAGCGATTTGCACTCGAACTACCAGGCCTTGGAGGCGGTGGTTAAGGATGCAGCCGGGTCGTATGACCAGGTGGTCTGCCTGGGCGACGTGGTTGGGTACGGGGGCGATCCAAACCGCGTGACCGAGTGGGTAAGGGCAAACTCGCAGGTGACCATTCGCGGGAACCATGACCGGGCATGCACTGGGGATACGGTGATTGAGTGGTTCACGGGTCCGGCGCAGTTTGCGGCCGAATGGACGAACGCGGCGCTGACACCGGAGAACCGGCTGTTTCTGGAGCAACTCCCAGCCGGGCCACTGGCGGCGAATGGTTTCTATTTGATGCACGGCTCGCCACGCGATGAGGATGAGTATATTCTGGGCAAGGCGGAAGCGGCTTATCTGTATCCGTATCTTCCCGGGGATATCTGTTTTTTCGGTCATACACACATTCAGGGCGGATTTGGGTTGAGAAGCGGGAGGGCATGGGCGCTGGCCGCGCCCAAGCATGGGGAAAACGAAACGGTTCATCAATTGGAGCCCGATACCGAGTACCTGCTGAATCCGGGTTCAGTGGGGCAGCCGCGGGACATGGATCCCAGGGCGGCGTATGGGTTGTACGACACCGAAGCGAAGGTGTTTGTACTGCGCAGGACGGCCTACGACATCAAACAGGCACAGAAGCGGATTCTGGAGGCTTCCCTGCCGCTTTTTCTTGCGGAGCGCCTAGCCCACGGACGATAGAGCAGCGGCTCTGGTATCCTTTTCGGCAAGGTGCAGGAGGAGTCATGAAAGCGATTTTCCAGGTAAAGACGGGACCGCGGGAGGGCGAGGAATTCGAGGTGGGCTCCGGGGAGATCTGCCGCGTGGGCAAGTCGCCGGAATGGTCGCAGTTCGCCCTGGCGGAGGATGACGCCATCTCGATTGCGCATTTCTCGGTGGAATGCGACGCCGAGCAGTGCACGCTGATTGACCTCAACAGCCGCGGCGGCACGTATGTGAACGGGAAGCGGGTGATGAGGACGGTTCTGAAGCATGGAGACCGGATCGTGATTGGCGGCACGGTACTCTCGGTGCGATTCGAGGGCGCGGCGGATGAGACAGAGGGAGAAGGGGCGGAAGGGGAGGCCGCGGATCCGGCGGGGAAACTGCTGGAGATGTTGAACGCATCGCCGGAACCGCTCTACGTTCTGCTGGACGGGAGCCGGGATGGAAAGGTAGTGGACCTGATCAGCGCCGGCGAGCAGGAGAATCTGTCGCTGTTCGAAGGCAAGGCGGGCGCGGACCTTAAGTTCTTCGCGCCTTATCTGGTGAGTGTGCCGCCGAAGTCGAAACTGCTCGAGGAGATCGTGCGCGAGGGTTGGGGCAATAGCTGGGGGTATTTTCTCACCTCGTTCGCGCCGCTCTATGACGTGCGGCAACACTTGCGGCAGTTTCTGTTTGTGAAGGATGAAGACGGAAAGGAGCTGTATTTCCGCTTTTACGACCCCCGCATCCTGCGGCTGTATCTGCCGGCCTGCACGCAGACGGAGACGGCGACTTTCTTCGGTCCGGTGCGGCGGTTTCTGATCGAGAGCGAGGACGCGCAGAGTCTGCTGGTGTTCCAGCAAAGCGAGCGCGGCATCGCGGCGAGCACATTCGCGCTGGCTGGAGCCGCGGCAAAGGCTTAGCTTAGCGGGAGTCAGACCAGTTCCGCGCCCTCGAGATCCTCGGGCGGGGTAGGGTCATCGAAGGGATACAAATATTCCCGGATATAAGCCATCAGCTCATGAAGCTGCTGGTTGGAATACGGGAACGTGAGGGTGAGAAATTCCCTCGGCTGTATCTCGGGGTGGGCTTTCATGAAGTCGAGGGCGACACGGAATTCATCGGCGCGGCCTTCACGCTGCGCGCGCCGGCGGATGTCCCCAATAGCAGGCCCGTAGTCTTCCATGTCCTCGGGGGGCGTGTGATGCCGCGCGAACCAGGCGACCGTCACGTGGCTCAGATAGTCATGCAGCAGCGCTTTAGAGATCTGCATCCGTGCCTCTCCCACTCTATACCGTCACCGTGGATTTGATTATACCGGGCGGGTAGCCGCTCGTGGCGCCGCCGGTGGGCGGAGTGAACCCGCGGCCGCGTGGGATGTGCTGGTTGACGGTCCAGCGCTGCTTGATGGGATCCCAACCGGCGGTGGTGATGGACGCCGTGATTCCGGATACCGGAGCGGTTGTGTTCCAGCCTTGCTTCGCCACGGCTCCGGTCTTCGGGTTTGTGATGTCCTTATCCGGGTCCGCGCCAACGCCCGTGAAGCCTTCGTCAATGGGCTTCAGGTCTCCCTTGGCATCCTTGAACTCGATGTTCCTGGGATCGGGATTCACAGGATCCTTCGCGGGATCGACGCCGGGTGCGGGGGCCGGCGGCTTCGAGGGATCGCCGCCGGGCACAATGTCCTTTAGGGCGGCGTTCCGAGTCCGGACCCAGGTTTCATCGTCTTTGAATCGCGTGGATGCATCGGTGGGGCTGTAGACACCGTCGGGGGCAATGCCCTCTTCGAGGCGCTTCTTGAGTTCCGGATCGCTGAGTTGCGCGCCGTGGCGATCGATGCTGTGCCCCCCATCGGCTGCCTCGTAGGCGCGGGCGGCCTTGGAGAAGGCGTCTTTGGCGGCGTCAGCGGCTTCTTTTTCCGCTTTGTTGGCCTCGTCCAGTTCTTTGCGCGCGTCCTTCAACTCGTCGACATCCTTTTTTGCCTCCTCGAGTTTCTTGGGCATCCCCGCCAGTTTGTCTTTGGCCTCGCCGACATCTTTGGCGATCGCCGCCTTTTCCTCCTTCAGTTTGGCGGCGTCCTTTTGCGCCTGTTCGGCGGCGTCTTTGAGCTTGCCGGCGGCTCCCTGAAGAGCCGCGGCGGCGGATCCGGCCTCGGCGGCGCCCTTCAGCGCATTCTGCTGCTGCTGGCTGAGCGCGGGCAGGTTGCCCAGAAGACCCGACTGCTCGGATTCCGCCTGCTTCAAAGCGGCTTCGAGGAGCGCGGCCTGCTGTTCCGCTTCCTTAGCTTGTTGCTCCGCCTTCTCGACGGCGCCTTTCGCGAGCGCCTCGCATTCCGGACATCCGGGGACGGTGGGGCTTGTCTTCGCCGCTACCTTTGCCTTGAGCAGGTCGCCTTTCGCCTTGTCGAGATCGTCCTTGAGCTTTTTCTTGACGGCGTCCAACCCGTCAGCCTTCTTCTTTGCGGCAGCGGCGGCGGCTTCGGCCTCTTTAGCCTTGTCCTGAAGCTCCTTTTGCAGATTTTTCTGCTCTTCCAGCTTTTTCGCGGTGTCCTTGAGCTGAGTGGCGGCTTCTTCAGCCTCCTTTGCCTTGGCGGAGGCCTTGTCGTCGAGTTCCTTACCCTTCTGGGCGAGCGCTTCGGCGTCCTTCTTTTCTTTATCGAGATCGTTCAGTTTGTCCGAGGCGGCTTTTTCGGCGGCCTGCAACTGTTTGTCAGCATCCTCGACCGCCTTCTTCGATTCGGCGGCCGCCTTCTGCGCCTTGTCGGCGGCGCCGGCTGCTTTGTCCGCGGCGTCGCCGGCTTCGTTGCATTTCTTCGCGGCGGCCTTCACCGCGGGGCCGGCCAGGGCGGCTTCGTAAGGAGCATTCTTCGCGTCAAACGCGGCCTGGGCCGGACCTACGGCCGCGGCAGCCTTTTTTTGGGCGGAATCCGCGCTCTTGACGGCGGAGTTGGCCTTGTTGAGTTCAATGCCGGCTTTGCCCTGCGGACTGGCATTGTTCGCCGTGATCTTGT
>JADLBG010000018.1 GCA_020847895.1 Bryobacterales bacterium | reverse complement strand
GCCTGCATGGCCTGCAATCTTGCCGAGGCCTGGTCGAGGTCGCTCTTGGCGCCGATTCCCTGCTCCACCAGGCTTTTCAATCGATCGAAGCGCTGCCGGGCCTCCAGCAGGTCCGCCGCCGCCCTCCTCACATCGGGAGCCTGCCGCACATCGGCCAGGCGGTCCTTTTCCGAAGTCAGGCCCAGCCGTTCGAGCGATTGGCGGAGTTGGGCTTCGTTCTGCGCCAGCAGGTAGCGCTGTTCTTCATCAGAGATGTGAACCAGAACCTGGCCATGGCTCACAGTGTCCCCCAAATCCACGTTTACCTGGTCTACCTTGCCTTCGATCTCCGCGGAGACCAGCACTTCGTCGTAGGGGAAGAGAGTACCCACGGATTCCACCGCGCGAATGATCTGTTTGGGGCGGACATTGGCGACGCGGACCTCCACGGGTCCGGAATCCTTTTTCGCCTCGGCAGGCTTCTGCTTGCCACAGGAGAAGAAAGAGAGAAGAAATACACTGAACGCGATCTGCCGCAAGAACTTCATCACTAGTCCGTAACTACAGATTGTACTGAATTTGGGCTGACTTCAACCTCCTCCCTAATTAAACCTGTCCAAGTGCCGATTAGAAGAGCATACGGTGAAGGCTGTGCGCGCGGGAACTGCACGTCTTGCGCCATTCATCCTGCATGGAACGCCAGGCGACATACTTCTTCTACACCGTCATCACCCTGGGAGCGCTCAGCTTCGCCGCCGGGATGTACCCGTTCGTCTCGGAAAACCCCCTCCGCTACGCCGCTTTTCTCATCGCCGCGATCCTCGCCTCCGGCATCCGGCTCTCCATGCCGACAGTCCGCGGCACCCTTTCCATCAACTTCATCTTCACCCTCATCGGCATCATTGCCCTCAGCCGTTCCGAGACGATGCTCCTGGCTGTCCTGGTCACTCTCATCCAATGCCTGTGGCGCCCCGAGCGGAAACTCACCCGCCTGCAACTGGCGTTCAATCTGGCGAACATCGCCACTGCTGTCATGGCCAGCTATTCGGTCTATATGTCCTGGCGCTTCCCGGACCTTTCGATCGACATGCCGCTGCGCCTGCTGCTGGCCACCTCTGTCTATTTCGTGCTGAACAGTTTCCCCGCGGCAGCCGCCATCAGTTTCACCGAGCACAAGACCATGGCTGCCGCGTGGCGCGAATGCAACACCTGGAGCCTGCCTTATTACCTGGTGGGAGCGATTGCCGCCGGGGCTTTCAGCTTCCTCAAGCAGACCATCGGCTGGCCGATGTTGATGCTGATCATCCCGTTCATTTACCTTCTCTACCGGCATTACCGTCTCTACGTGGGCCAACTCGAAGCGGAAAAAAAACATTCCGGCGAAATGACCGGGCTGCACATTCGCACCATCGAGGCCCTTGCTCTTGCCATTGAAGCCAAGGACCACACCTCGCATAACCACCTCGACCGCATCCAGCAGTTCGCCCTCTCTCTCGGCGAGAACCTGGGAATCACCGGGCCGGATCTGGAAGCGCTCAGGGCCGCTTCCCTCCTGCACGACATCGGCAAACTGGCTGTGCCCGAGCACATCATTTCGAAACCCGGAAGATTAACGCGCGAAGAGTTCGAGAAATTGAAGATCCATCCTCTGGTGGGAGCGGAAATCCTCGAGCGCGTCAAGTTCCCCTATCCCGTTGTTCCCGTCGTTCGCCATCACCACGAAAAGTGGAACGGGGGCGGCTATCCGGATGGACTTGCCGGGGAACAGATTCCGCTCGGCGCTCGCGTGCTGGCAGTGGCGGAGATGTTCGAAGCGCTCACGTCCGGCCAGTCCCGGGAGCGCGCCATGACATCCGCGGAAGCCGCGGCTTATATCGCGGCCGAGTCGGGAATCTCGTTTGACCCCCGCGTGGTCGAGGTCCTGGAGAAGCGTCACCAGCACCTGGAACAACTGGCCCTCGAGCATGTCTCGGACCGCACCAAACTCACCACCGGTTTTGTCTTCAAAGAGGGCAAGAGCCCCACTCCCGATTCCCATCCGCGCACGGAGAGAGGGCAGACCGGTTTTCTGGCCTCCATCGCCGCCGCCCGGCAGGAGGCTCAGGCATTGTTTGAGCTGGCGCAGGAATTGGGCAACTCGCTGAGCCTCGACGAGACCCTCTCCGTGTTTGCGGTCCGTTTGCGGCGCACGGTTCCCTATGATGCGATTGCCGTATACGTCCGCCGGGAGGCGCATCTGCGCCCCGAATACGTGAGCGGAGAAAACGTCCGTGCGTTCGCGGCTTTGGAGATTCCCATTGGATCGGGCTTGTCGGGTTGGGTAGCCGAGAACCGCAAAGCGATCCTCAATGGGAACCCCTGGCTCGAGGTCGGCTATAAGGAAGACCAGGGCCGCTCCGCTTCTCTGCGATCCGCTCTCGCCGTTCCTTTGGAAGGGGCCAACGGCGTGGTGGGCGTTCTTACCTTGTATAGCACCGAGAAGGATAACTTCAGCAAAGACCATCTGCGGCTGCTGCAAGCGATCAGCACGAAAACCGCGCTATCCATCGAGAACGCCCTCAAGTACAGGCAAGCCGAGAGTTCCGCGTCCACCGATTATCTCACCGGACTGTTCAATGCGCGGTCTCTGTTTCTCCACCTGGACAGCGAACTGGCTCGCTGCCGGCGGTTGGAATCTCCGCTCGCCGTGCTGGTCAGCGACCTGGACGGCTTCAAACAGGTGAACGACCGCTTTGGCCATCTGGAAGGTAATAAGCTTCTGCAGCGCGTGGCGCACAAACTCAAAGAGAGCTGCCGCGAATATGATTGCGTGGCGCGCATGGGAGGCGACGAGTTTGTCCTCGTGTTGCCGGGCCTCACCCCCGAGGTGGTCAAGTCCATGGTTCCCCGCCTGCGGGAAACCGTAAAGACAGCGGGCCGCGAAGTGCTCACTGAGGACATCATCGGATTCAGTGTCGGCGAAGCGTACTTCCCCGCTGATGGCGCCGACGCCGAGCAACTGCTGGCCGAGGCCGACAAACGCATGTATCAGTTCAAAGCCAGATCGAAACTGCTGCGCTCCAAAGTAGGCGGCTTCGACTTTGACGCCAAGTCCACCATCGCCTGAGGCTTTCACCGCGCACCGCTGAGCGTGGATTATCATTGATGTCATGCAACGACGTCAATTCCTCGTCGCGGCGTCCGCCGCCGCTTCCCAGGCCTGGGCCGGAGCCAATGATCGTGTACGCCTTGCCATCATCGGGGTCGGCTCACGCGGATCGGCGCATATCAAGGAGATCCTTCCCGTTGCCAACGTCGAGATCGGCGCGGTGGTGGACGTAGACGGCCGGCGCACGGAAGCCGCTGCCTCCACTATCTTTCAGAAAACCGGCAAGCGCCCCAAAATCGAAACGGACATGCGACGCGTCTTCGAGGACAAATCCATTGATGCGGTAACCATCGCCACCACCAACCACTGGCACACGCTCACGGCGGTATGGGCCATGCAGGCCGGCAAGGATGTGTATGTGGAAAAGCCCGTCTCCCATAACATTTTCGAGGGCATCAAGCTGGTGGAATGCGCGCGCAAATACAACCGCATAGCCTGTGGAGGCACCCAGCGCCGCTGGTGGGGCCGCTGGCGCAAAGCCGTGGAGATGATCCACAACGGCGCCATCGGCGATATCTATCAATCGAACTTCTTCTTTCCCGGACATCGCGATTCCATAGGATTCAAGGAGCCGAAAGAACCGCCGGCATGGCTCAACTGGGACCTCTGGGTGGGACCCGCCCCCATGCAGCCCTACCACGAAAATCTCGTCCACTATAACTGGCACTGGTTCTGGGATTTCGGAAACGGCGAACTCGGCAACAACGGCATCCATCTGCTCGATGTTTCCCGCTGGGCGATGGGCAAGCGGCTTCCGGTGCGGGTCCAATGCACGGGCGGCCGCTTCGGCTACAAAGACCAGGCGCAGACGCCTAACACGCAGAACGTCACCTGGGTGTACGAGGATGGTTCGATGATGGTGGGCCAACTCCGCGGACTCTACACAACCGAGCCGATGTCCTGGGACTTCTTCGGAACCAAGGGCCACATGCACATGATGGCCGACGGCCGCTTCCAGATCACCATGGGCCGGAACAAGTCGCCGGAACCCGAGCCCGAGTGTCCGCCGAACCTCTCCCACTTCGGCAACTTCGCCGACGCCATCCGCGCCCGCGACCCCAAACTGCTGCATGCCGAAATCGAGGAGACCGCCCTCTCGACGGCCCATTGCCACCTTGGCAACATCGCCTACCGCCTCGACCGCGAGTTGCGCTTCGATCCCGCGCGGATGCAATTCCGCGACGATGCGGAGGCCAACAGGATGATCACGCGCGACTACCGCAAACCCTACGTGGTGCCGGAACAAGTGTAAGGCTGCGCGCCACCACCCGTCCCGAGTCTATACCGGGCACCTCATCAAGCGGTTCATAGCCGTACAGTGGCAGTTCGCCCTGGAAGGTTTCGTCGTTCTTTCGGCGAATCACCTGCACCGAGCAACGGGCGTGCCTCACCACCGAGAGAGTCACACTGCCTGCGCGATCGTACCCATGGTCATTGCCGTTAGCGCCAAGAATGATCCAATCGGCATGCCACCGGTCTGCCTCGGAGAGGATCGCGCTGCCCGCATTGCCTCCGCGCATTCCCACCTCCGTGACAATCCCTGCTTCGCCCAGGATATCTACCGCCTCGGCCATCAAGTCCATGACCTCGCTCGGGATGCTGCCGGCGACATCTTCGTACGCGGAGAACAAGCGGACGACGGTGCTGGCGGGCCACACTCTCTCGGCCACGGACTGGACCGCTCCCGCCGACCCCGCGGATCCATCAATCGCCAGTAATACTCTGGGATGGCAATGGTCATTACTCTGTTCCATGTGCTCCTTTGCCTGAAGATCCCCCCATATTCACGAGCCGGAGGGATGTGAGCAGGAATCGTGCCAAAGAGTCCACGCACACAATCTGAACCGGTTGCGGCATATGGAACCGCTTGGAGGCCAGGAAAAGGCCGCCCAAGGCGGTAATTCTTACGTGCAATCGCCGGCAAGATCGGTGGTTTCTCCGATGCGGAGCGCGGAGCCTTGCTAAACTCTGCGGTCTCTGCGCCTCTGCGCGAAATTTGGTGCGCACAACATTCGCGCAACGCCGCTGCCGTGCAGTGGTGCATCCTCCCTCACGAGGCACGGTTCTTAGCGTCCATCATGAACCTTACTGCCCCTATTCCGTGACAGGCTCCCAAATACGATTCCGCCGCGCTTCCATAAATCCCTGGCTTGTGGGCCGCAGTTTCCAGATTTCGAGCTTCCGGATCGTAGTCGGATCGCCGAACGAGTAGGCATTCAACCCTCTCTTCCCTCGATAGTCCATATGCGCGGCGATCATCGCCTGCCGGCCATTGGCAAAAACCTCCACCAGGTACTTGTCGAGGAAGATGCGCAGTTCCAGGTCTTCCCCTGGATCGAGATCCGCAACCCGGAACGGTGCTTCACTGTCCCCAGGCGAAGAGTCCCGGTCTCCGGCTTGAGCAGAACCGGCAGCCCTTCGTCCTGTTCACCGGCGAACAGTTGAAAGCCGAACCGTTTGCGCTCGGCTTGCGCCCGGTCCACCCGGATGCGTATCTCGAGCGCCTCGCCCGGCAGTTCCCCCAACCGCTTCACGGCAATCCTGCCCTGCGTGTTGCTCTCCCCTGGCGCAACCGTGAGATCGCTCAGCGCCGCCGGATCATACCGGAGCGATTCCAACTCCCGCAGCGGTTGGATACGCAACCCGCCATCCGCGCCCAGGCTCAATTCGCGGGGAAGCGCCTGAAGGGTCGCGAGGTCAACCTGTTTGTCGAGCGTTGCGCACCACGCCCACATCACCCGCCGTCCATCCGGGGTCAACACGCTCTCCGGGGCGAAAAAGTCGCGATACACCGCGTCATATAGCGGCTGGTTCTCCCGCCTCCAGTTCATACGCCCGTGCGCCGTGGGCACGAACTGCTCCGCCCTGTTATCCCAATCGCCAAGATAATACCGGCAGCCCAGCGAGTGGCTGATGCAGAGCAGCATCCATCTCGCGCCAAGCCGGAAAAAGTTCGGGCATGAGATGTCCTCTCCCATCACGACATCCGGCATTTCGCGCCTCAGGAATTTCCCGATGTACCGCCAATTCTTCAAATCCTGTGACTTGACCAGATCCGGATTCCGCCCGCCGGAGAGCGCGTAGTAGCAATCACCGATGAGGAAGCAATCCGGATCCCAATGCTGCATCGGAGCCGGCCTTCCCTCCGCCGTCAGCGGTTCGACGGGATATGGTTTTTCCCACTCCCCGAGACGCCTGTCCCTGGCGATGGCAATCTGATTCCGGCCGGATCCCTGGCCGTGATAGATCGCCGCGGGCTTGCCTTCTTTCGTGAGAAACCCCGTGCCGCTGAACATACCGTGTCCCGTGAACGACGGCTGAAGAATCGTCTTGTGCCACGTCCAGTGCAGCATGTCCGGACTGGAGACATGGACGAACGAGAAAGAATCCTTGCCGCGAAACGGATGCCGCAGGATATAGTGCAGGTGATAGAGGCCATCCAGGTAGAAGGCCGCGTTCGGATCGCCGGGAGCGGACGGCCCACCCGGATGCGTCAGGTGGAAGTTCAATATCAAGTCTTCCGGTGGTGAGTCACTGCCGGGTTGCGGCTGCCCGGCAGCCAATGCGCTCAGGGCTGCGCCCGATAATCCCGCATACCGCAGGAATGCCCGCCGGCCGCGTGCGCTCGTCTGTTTGCGATCGTTCATGTTCACCTGCACAGGCTACTTCTGTTTCTTGGAGAGCGGACCGTAAGTCGAATCCCAGCGTCTGTCCTGCATCTTGTCGTACTTGCCCAACCCGCGCCAGTCCTCGCGAGTCAGTCCGTTCAGGTCCCACACCACCAGGCCGTCATGGATGGTGAGTTCGCAGACCAGGAGTTTATTGCCGTTCATCCGCGCTCCATAGGAATCGACAAACCCGAAGTTCCCCTGCTCCACGCGCAGCACGGCTACGTCGGCCACGGCGCCCACTTCCAGATGCCCAAGGTCAGTCCGCTTGATCTCGCGCGCCGGATTCCACGTAACGCGCGCGATCACGTCATCAAGCGGCATGCCGATGTTAAGAATCTTCGAAGCGACATTCAGCATGTCCTTCATGCCCGCGTTCATGCTTTCCGTATGCAGGTCCGTGGAGATGGAGTCCGGAGGGAAGCCCTGCTCGATGGCGGGCACGGCCTGGCGAAAGAGAAAGCTGCCGCCGCCGTGGCCCACGTCGAAAATCACGCCCCGCCGCCGGGCCTCCCGCAGATAGGCGCGCAACTTCCCGTTCTCATCGAGCATTGGAACTCTACCCAGATACATGTGCGTGGAGATGTCGCCGGGCCTGAGCTTTTTCGTGACCAGTTCTTCGTATGGACGTTCCGGCCGGAAGTCGCCGAAATCGACCATTACGGGAACATCAGCCAGCCGCCCGGCTTCGACGGCGCGCTCGACCGCGGTCCACTCCGGGCCCCGGTAGTGCGCCGTCTTGATGCCAACCACCAGCCCGGGATAGCGCTTCGCCATCGCGGCCGTGGCCTTCGGATCCATGTCACCCGTGTCCTGCTCCGACGCGCCCCCGCCCTGCCCCGCGCCCACGATGTTGAGCATGGCCAGAATGCGAGTGCGCGAATGGTCGATGATGCGCCGCTTCTGTTCCTCGAACGTCCGCCAACCCGAACTGCCCGCGTCCACCACGGTGGTGACACCGGCGCGGAACGTGTGGCTGTCCGCCCAGACGTTCTGGTCTTCCACCAGCGACCCCCGCAACCCGCTCATGGTCATCACGTGCGTGTGAATATCGACCAGACCGGGCGTTACATAAAGCGAGCGAACGTCCACCACCTTCACCGCCGACTCGGCCGGGATGTCCTCGGCAATGGCGGCAATGCGGCCGTTGGCGATGGCGATATCGCGCACGGCGCTGAGCCCGCTTTTTGCGTCGATGACGTGGCCGTGTTTCAACAGGAGATCGTAACGGACTTGCGCGGAGAGCAGCGGAGCGAGCAGAATCGCCGCCCAATGATGAATATGGCAGGCCATGATGCGAATATTATGACAGCAGCGCCGCCATCGCTTGAGCCGGAGAATTGTCCAATACAAGATGAGCATGAAACTGGCGAAACGACGGGGGCAGTTTCCAATACAAGATGAGCATGAAAAAGGGAAGAATGGGATAGGCGTGGCCCGGCCGGGTGCAAGTACGCATG
>JADLBG010000017.1 GCA_020847895.1 Bryobacterales bacterium | reverse complement strand
GAAGGTTGGCCGTCCATCGACAACGCCGTCAAGGCGGGGCGCGAAACGAACCTGCCGGTGATGGTGGATTTCGGCCGCGCCACGAAGGAGCGAAATATCAACACGCTCTTCATGGACAAGCTGCGTCCGGGCGACATCTACACCCACTGCTATTCCGGACTGCGGGCGGAAGTCGTCGATGGAAAACTGAATCCGGCAATGGAGGCAGGCCGCAAGCGCGGCATCATCTTCGACGTGGGCCACGGCGGCGGCAGTTTCTTCTGGCCCGTCGCCATTGCCGCGTACAAGGCGGGCTTCTACCCGGATTCCATCTCCACGGACCTGCACGTGGGCAGCATGAACGCCGGCATGAAGGACATGACAAACGTGATGTCGAAGATCCTCAATCTGGGCACTTCGCTCGAAGACGTCATCCGCATGTCGACTTGGAACCCGGCCAAGGAGATCAAGCGTCCGCAATTGGGCAACCTCGGCGTGGGAACCGAGGCTGACGTAACCGTGCTGCGCCTCGAACATGGAAATTTCGGGTTTCTCGATTCCGCCGGAGCGCGCCGCGCAGGCACGCAAAAGCTCACCGCCGAGTTAACCATCCGCGCCGGACGCGTGATGTGGGATCTGAACGGACTCGCGGCGCCCGACTGGGAGAAATTCACTTACCGCCGCCGGTCTGAGCATTGAAAACCAACGCGGCGCGAATGCTGGACCGGCTCGGCATTCCGTATGAACTCCGCTCCTATGAGGTGGACGAAGAGCATCTCGATGCGGAGAAGGTCGCGGCAAAGATCGGCATGCCCGCCGAGCAGGTCTTCAAGACACTGGTGGCGCGCGGCGACCGCAACGGCGTGTGCCTGGCAGTGGCGCCCGGCAATGCGCAGCTCGATTTGAAAGCCCTGGCCCGTCTTTCGGGCGACGGGCGCATCGAGATGGTTCCGCTCAAGGAGATCCAGGCGCTCACCGGATACATCCGCGGCGGCTGCACCGCGCTTGCATGCAAAAAGGATTATCCGGTGTATGTCGACGAGACAGTGGAACTGTTCGACCGCATCGCGGTATCGGCGGGCGTGCGCGGATTGCAAATTGTGCTTGCGCCCGCCGATTACATTCGCGCGGTCAACGCGGTGGCCGGCGACATTGCGCGGTAGGGCAACTCTACAAATTCCCCGTTCAGCGCGCAGCCCTTCCGGTTGTCGAACGGATCGGCGATGGCGGTAACCGCCACCACCGGCTGCACCGTGAGATGGCCATAGGCCTGATAGGCTTCGGCAAATAACGACACCTCCACAAAGCCTGTGTAATCGGCCAGCGTGAGGAACTTCATCGGACCGCGTTCGGTCGAATGGATGCGGTCGGCAACAATCAAGCCGCACACCTCCACCTGCTTGCCGAAATACCGCCGCGGGTCGGCGCGCAGGGATTCGGCGGTGATGTACCGGCTCCAGTCCGTGTGAGGCGCGAAGTATTCAAGCGGATGGCAGCTTACCGGAAAGCCGAGCAGTTCGTGTTCCCATCGCGGAGAGGGGCGGCTGTCTTCCAAACCGGAATCGGGATCGGCTGTTTCAAACAAGGCGGCCCCATCCTGACGCCCGCCGGTGAGCGCCGCTTCGAGCCGGCAAAATCGCCAGAACAGGTGCCCCCGCGGTTCCTCGAAACCGTCGAAAGCCCCCGCCTTGAGCAGGGCGATCCACTCCGAACGCCGCGGCTTCACTTTGCGGAAAAAGTCGCCCGCGTCGCCGTAGGGTCTCCGCTCCACGATGCGTAGCGGCAAGTCCTGTCCGGCGCCCTTCACCTGGTTGAGCGGCAACCGGATGGCGTCCTCGCGCACCAGAAATCGCGAAGCGTCGGAGTGGCGCACGTCGGGCGGGAGAAGACGCCCGCCGCGGCGCAACGCCTCCATCACGTAGAGCATGGGCGCGTAAAAGCCCCGGCGGTTGGTGAGGACGGAAGCAAGAAACTCGAGCGGATAGCGCGTCTTGAGCCACGCGCCTTGAAACGCTTCCACCGCGTAGGCCGCCGAATGCGCCTTGTTGAACATATACCCGGCAAAGTCTTCCATCAGTTGCCACACCGCCGTGGTTTCCTCTTCACCGCGGCCGTTGCGCATCGCACAGGCGCGAAACTCCGCGCCGAGTTCGGCAATACGCCGCCGGTCCTTGTTCTTCACCAGCGCGCGCCGCAGCATGTCGGCGCGGCCCCAGGGCATGGCGGCGAATCCGTTGGCCACCAGCAGAATGTGCTCTTCGTAGGCCATCAGCCCGTAGGTGTCCTTTAGCAGCGGCTCGAGCGAAGGATGCGCGTAGGTGACCGGCTCCAGACCCTGATGGCGCCGCGCATAGGCGCGCTTCTTTCCCTCGTTGGCCGCGCCGGGGCGAATGATGGATTCCACCGCCGTGAGGCAGTCGATATCGCGGCAATTCGTCATCATCAGCAGCGATGTCATGGCCGGCGATTCGATATGAAACACGCCGCGCGCCTGCCCTGTCGCGATGGTTTCCCACGTCTGTTCGTCCTGCCAGTCGCAATCCGCGAGCAGGTTCAGCGTGAAGCCGCGATTCTCGTGCAAGTTATCGCCCGCTTCCCGCAGCACGCTGAGTCCGGCTTGGCCCAGAAGATCCATCTTCAGCAATCCGAGTTCCTCCACATCGTCCATGTCGTAGTGCGTGGTGAGGATGCCCTTGGCGCTTTCAAAAACCGGCATGCGGTCCGCAATGGGATCCGCGCTGATCACAAGGCCGCAGGGATGCATCATGCGGTGGCGAGGGATACCCTGAAAAGCCGCGGCCATGCGCAACACGGTACGGTAGGGCTCCTCCTGGTAAGGCAGGCCGCGGCATTCCGGCTGCACGCGCACGGCCTCTTCGGCATCACCCATGAAGTGCGGAAGACGTTCCGTGAAACGGCGCACCTCCCGATCGGGAATGCCGTAGACCTTGGCGATGTCGGCAATGGCGGCGCAGCCCTGAAACGTATTCATGGCGCCGATCATCGCCACATGCTCGCGGCCGTACCGTTCAAAAACGTATCGCACCACCTCGTCGCGCCGGTCCCACGGCAGATCGAGGTCGATATCGGCCAGCTTCTGAAATTGCATGCGCTCACGGTTGAGAAAGCGCTCGAAGCAGAGGCCGAAGCGGAACGGACAGACGTTGCTGATGCCGAGCGCGTAGCACACCAGGCTGCCGGCTGCGCTGCCGCGCGCCAGCGTTTCAATCCCTCGCCCGTTGCACCAGGCGACGATGTCGTGAAAGATGAGGAAGTATTCCGCGTAGCCGACATCGCTGATGACGGAAAGCTCGCGCTCCAGCCGATCCCGCACCTCGGCTCGCGGTTCGCTGCCGTAGCGGCGGCGGATGCCCTCCTCCGCGAGCCTTCGCAGCATGCCGGCGCCCGATTCTCCTTCGGGCAGCGGAAAGCGTGGAAAGCGGATGTCGCCGAGTTCGAAATCGAACTGGCAGCGTTCGGCAATGCGCAGCGAATTGTCGAGCGCCTGCGGCAAGCCCCCGAAATGGCGCTGCATCTCCTCGGGCGAATGCAAGTGGTAATTGCCCGCGCCGCGCTTTTCAGGGTGGGTCTGCGAGAGCAGAGTGAGCGTGCGCATGGAAGAAAGAATGTCGAACTGCAACCGGTCTTCCGGAGCAAGATAATGCGCGGCGGCGGCAGCCGCCAGCGGGATGCGCAGGCGGCGTCCGAAAGCGGCAAAGACGCGCGAAAGGCGCAGATCGTCTTCCGTGTGCGGCGAAATTTCCAGCGCCAGGTTGCGCTGGAAAATCTCGCGATAAGCGGCAATGCGCGGCTCGGCGGGCTGGTTGCGGCGCACCAGCCGGGCGGGTTCGCTGTGCGGCCCGAGCAGACAGATGAGACCCTCGTGATAGGCGGATAGGTCTTCAAAGCGGATACCGTCAGGATGTTCCACCAGCGTGGAAAGGAGGCGGCAGAGGTTGCGGTAGCCGGTGGAGTTTTCGATCAGCAGCCCGACAGTGTCGCGGGAAGAATGAGGGGCTTCGGGCAGCAGATGAACCTCGCTGCCAATCACGGGATGAACACCGGCGGCGCGGGCAAGTTTGTAGAAGCGGACCGCGCCGGAGAGGGTATCGGTGTCCATGAGTCCAATGGCGGGGAGTTGCCATTCCACGGCGGCGCGGAGAATGGCGTCCGGGGAGAGGGCGCTGTTGAGGAGGGAGTGGCAGGAGTGGTTGTGGAGCGGGATGTAAGGCACTGCATTTATAGTGTAAGAATTTATAGTATCGGCGTCAACGCTCCCGTTCGCTCACTTCGACTCACCGCGAGTGCTTATATATCAACTCCAGTAGTTCCTCATACATCGCCTCCGCCTCCGCCGCCGAACCCTTGCCGATCGCCTGCGCCGCGCAATGCTTCAGGTGATTCCGCATCAGCGCCCGCCCCACCGCGCGCAGAGCTTCCTGCACCGATGAGATCTGCACCATGATATCGGCGCAGTAGCGCTCCTCTTCCACCATCTTCTGCAAGCCGCGGATCTGCCCCTCGATGCGTCGGAGACGCTTCAAATTCGATGTCTTGATCTCCTCATCCACGCCGGCGGCCTTTCGCTCCCCGGATCGGGAGTCACAGCCGCAAGCCGCCATGACAGGCGGCAGAGAATTTATTTTCGCGCTCATTGTTTGCTTTCCTTTCCTGCTTTGCGGCGCTCAGACGGCTTTCGCGCGGCGCAGACGCAGGCTGTTGCCCACCACGCTCACGGAACTCATCGCCATCGCGGCGCTGGCGAGAATGGGGCTCAAGAGAATTCCCCACAGAGGATAGAGAACGCCGGCGGCGACGGGAATGCCGATGACGTTGTAGGCCAGCGCCCAGAAAAGGTTCTGCTTCATCACCCGCATGGTCTGGCGGGAGAGGCCAATCGCGGCCGCAACGCCGGCCAGATCGCCGCGCATTAACGTGATGCCCGCGGCCTCGCCGGCAATATCCGCGCCGGAGGCCATGGCAATGCCGACATCCGCCTGCGCCAGAGCGGGAGCGTCATTGATGCCGTCCCCCACCATCGCCACCACGCGCCCCTGCTGCTGCAGGCGCTTCACTTCCTCTACTTTCCCTTCCGGAAGCACACCGGCAATCACATCATTGATGCCCGCGTGACGGGCGACGGCGCGCGCGGTGGCAGGTTTGTCTCCGGTAAGCATCACAACGTGCAACCCCATCTTGCCGAGCCGCGCCACTGCGGCGGGAGACCCGGGTTTGAGGGTATCCGCCACGGCGATGAGCGCCCATAGACGTCCGTCGACAGCCAGCAGAAGAGGAGTCTTCCCTTCCCCGGAAACCCTCTCCAGATTTTCGCGGAGGCTCTCTGTGGAAACGCCGACTGCTTCGAGGAACGGCTCGTTCCCCACCAGCACCATCTTCTCTTCGACACGCGCCTGCGCGCCGCGCCCGGGCGTGGCCGAAAATTGGGAAGCTTCCAGCAGAGCGATGGATTGGGCGCGCGCATGGGCCACCACCGCTTCCGCCAGCGGATGCTCGGATGCATTCTCCACAGCCGCGGCAAGAGCCAGGGCTTCCGCTTCGGATACACCAGGCGCCGTAATGAGATCCGTCAACTTCGGACGCCCCTCGGTCACAGTGCCTGTCTTATCGAGGACGATGGTGTCCAACTGCCCGGCCTTTTCCAGAGTATCGCCGCCCTTGATGAGGATGCCGAGTTCCGCCCCGCGTCCGGTGGCCACCATCACCGCCGTCGGCACTGCCAACCCCATCGCGCAAGGGCAGGCGATGATGAGCACCGTAACCGCCGCGCTGAACGCGCGCACCAGCGAAGCATCCGGAGTCAGCACGAACCACGCCACGAACGCCGCAATGGATATGGACATCACTACCGGAACGAAGATCCCGCTGATGCGGTCCGCCAGCCGCTGAATGGGGGCCCGCGACCCTTGCGCCTCGCGCATCAGGCGCACAATCTGCGCCAGCGTGCCGTGCGCGCCGAGCGTCGTGGCGCGGTAGCGGAATCCTCCGGTCTTGTTGACGGCGCCGCCGATGACGCGGTCATCCACTCCTTTTTCGACGGGGATGGATTCCCCCGTCAGCATCGATTCATCCACGGAACTTGATCCTTCGAGGATCTGGCCGTCAGTGGGAATGCGCTCCCCGGGACGAACGACAATGGTGTCTCCCGGACGCGCCTGTTCCACCGGGAGATCCAGTTCAGCTCCGTTGCGAATCACTCGCGCCGTGCGCGGCTGCAGCGCAATCAGTTTGCGCAGCGCCGCCGAAGTCTGCCCTTTGGCGCGGCTCTCGAGCGTGTTGCCCGCCAGCACCAGCGCAATGATGATGACAACCGCCTCATAGTAGACATCGGGAGTGATGCCGTGAGAGAGGAAGACTCCTGGCGCGACAGTGGCGAGCAGCGAGTAAAGAAAGGCCGCCCCCGTGCCCACGGCGATCAGCGTATTCATGTCCGCCGTATGGTGGCGGAAGGCCGCCCATGCGCGCGTGTAGAAATGCCGGCCCGCCCACGCCATCACAATCACCGTCATCGCCAGCAGGAGATACCTCAACAGGTTCGCATTGAGCGCATAGAGCCACGGAAGCCCGCTTGCCAGCGCGGGATCCAGCACGCGCATCGACCAGCGCAACAGCGGATCGGTCACCGCGCTTCCAGTGTGATGCGGACCTCCCATCAAAGGCATGGAAAGGATCATCGCGGCGGCCCCGAATAGCACGCTGATCACAGCCTTCCGGCGCAGCGCATGAAACTCTTCCCTCTGCGCCCGGTCCTGCGCCTCCTGTTCCTCCATCGCGGTCCGGCCCGGCGCCCGCAAGTCCGCGTCGAAACCCGTATCACGGATGGCCTCCACCAGGGCTTCCGGCGTGGTGGCGTTGCCGTCATAGGCTACCGTGGCCTGATGCGTCATCAGGTTCACGGAAGCGGTGCGGACGCCCGGAGCCTGCTCGAGGGCGCGCTGCACGTTCGCCTGGCAGGCGGCGCACGTCATGCCTGAGACAGGGATCGTAATTTGTTTTTCCGCTTTGTCCGTTGCCGTTGTCATCGCTTACTCCACCACGATCTTTCCCCGCGGCATGCTCATGCCGCAAGTGAATTCGAATGACCCGCTTTGCGAAGGCGTGAACTCCACCGCCGTTCTTTCAAACGCGGGAAGGAATTTGCGAATGCCGAAGGAACCGAGCACCACTTCCTCCGAGCAACTGGAGGCCTCCTGACGGTCAAAGATCAACCTCACGGGCTTCCCCTTGCTCACCTGAATGGTGCTCGGAGAGTAGCCGCCATGGACCGTAACTACGATCTCCTGGACGCCCCCCGCCGCGGCCGCGGCCTTGAAGGAAGGGCGCCGCGCCAGAAAGAAGTACCAGTTCACCCAGCCTATGGCGGCGATCCCGGCAAACAACACCAGCCACTGTGTTCCATCCATGTCAGTCACTCCCGCGCGCCTGGAAGCCCGCCTTCTCCACGGCGCGAATAATATCCTGTTCCGTGGCGCGGGCGGGATCAAAAGCGACGGTGGCCGAGCCGATGGCG
>JADLBG010000016.1 GCA_020847895.1 Bryobacterales bacterium | reverse complement strand
CTCAAACGCGATCGCAAAGGCCAGCACAGCATTCGAATCAACGACCAGTTCCGAATCTGCTTCAACTGGAAGGACGGCGACGCCCACAATGTGGAAATCGTGGATTATCACTAGGGAGCATTGAAATGGCCAGCAAGAAAGAGAATCGTCTGCCTCCGGTTCACCCGGGGGAGGTGTTGCAGGACCTCCTGAAGGAGTCCGGCCTGTCTATCAACGCCCTCGCCCTGGCTTTGCGCGTGCCGGCAAATCGGATCGGCGGAATCATTAAGGGACAGAGGGGCATCACTGCGGACACGGCATTACGGTTAGCCCGTTATTTCGGCACCTCGGCACAGATGTGGATCAATTTGCAGTCCAAGTACGATCTTGAAGCTGCCGAAGACGCTCTCGGATCAAAGATCGAACAGGAAGTGCTGCCCCGGCACGCGGCCTGACTTTCTACGCTGTGATCAGCCCTGGGGTCAGCTGCAGGCTGGCCAACTCGCGGCGGCCAGCATTGGATTTCGAGGCGCTCAGAACCGCGCCCTGCACCACGCGCGGGTTACTGGCGATGGCCTGCACCGCCTCGCCGCGCAGTAGGCTGACCGTGGCGGGACCATCCAACTGAATCACCACTGGGCTTGCGCCCGACGCCACGCCGCCACCGATTCTATCGAGCGCCGGGAGGCCACCCAAGCCTGGGAGCGGGCTTCCGTTTGAGTACGAAGGCGATTGAAATAGCGACCCGCCGCTCTGCACCAGATCGAGCGGGTGCACCTGTGCGGGCATGCCGCGAGCCTGCTGGCCCGTGCTCATCGCGTACATCTGGATCATGTCGCGGACCTGGGGCGTCCGGATCGCCATGTCGAGATTGCCGCCATAAGATTGCCGGGCAATGTCTACGATTTGCCGGAGTACGGCGCTGTCAGAGATCTCGACACCATAGAGGTTCTTGATCTTTTCGCGAACCTTCTCGACGGCGCCTTTCACGAACAGGCGCGCCAGGCCGGAGAGGAAGCCGACGCCCGCGCCGATGGCCGCACCTAGCGGCCCGCCGACATTCCAGCCGAACATCGCGCCGCCCGCCGTGGCCTCG
Source organism: Bryobacterales bacterium (assembly GCA_020847895.1). Taxonomy (GTDB): domain Bacteria; phylum Acidobacteriota; class Terriglobia; order Bryobacterales; family Bryobacteraceae; genus CADEFT01. The sequence goes on along the minus strand of JADLBG010000016.1, from coordinate 1,619 downwards.
CCGACGCCGCCCCAGCCGCCGCGCCGCATGGCGTCCATGTAGAGGCCGATGCCCGCGCCGCCGATCGCGCCAATGGGACCGCCGGACAATCCGATGCCCGCGCCCATGAGTGCGCCGCCGCCGATGGTGCTGAAGGCGCTACCGTTCTTTGCGCCACTCAACATCAGCAGCCCGCCGCCGAGCGTCATCGCGCCATAGAGGTTCTTCCAACTGGCGAGGTTCTTCAGGTTCGACCAGTTGATGTTGAACAGGTTGGCCGCGCCCGTCTTCGAGGTAACTCCGGCGCCTCCGCCCGGAGGGACAAATGGAGGCGTGCCGCCCGGCGCAGTGCTACCGAAGACGGGCACCGCGCCGATCCCGAGGAGGCCGCCGATCCCGCCCAGAATGCCGCCCGAGCCGCCCGGCCCCGCGCCGCCGCCCGCGAACGTCACCTTCTGTCCGGTGAAGATCTGCATCAGCATGGCCGCGACGCGCGAGGTAACCACCTCTTTGATCGCGGTCAGCATGGCGGTCTTGAAGGCGTTGCCGATGGCCGACCAGACCGATTGCGATTTCTGGAGCAGCGCGTCGAACACGCCGCCGGCCTGCTGCTTGAGCGAGTCAAAGATCGCGCGGTTGTGGTCGCGCACGATCTGCGCCTGCCGGTTGGCGGCGTTTTCGCGCGCCGCCTGGATCGCGGCATCCGTCGCTTCCTGGTTCTGCTGGCGGATGTCCTCGCGCTGCTGGCTCAGTTCCGCAATGCGTGCGGTGATCTCGTCGGCCTTGTAGCCGAGCCGCTTGAGCGTGAGTTCCTCCTCCATCAACATCCGGGAGGTGTCCATATCGAAAAGCCGCTGGCGCACCTCGTGAACCTTTTCGAGATAGTCGATCTCGATCTCGGCCTTCCGCTGCTCGACGGCGATCTTCTGCTCGAGCGTCTGCGCGTCGACGCCTTCCACCTGGCGCATGCGCGCATCCCGCTCGAAACCCGCCCGCTGCTCCTCGAAGGCGTAGACGTCGCGGAGGTGGTCGAAGTTCTTCCCTGCGATCTCCGCGTCGTTGGCGAGGCGCTGTTGGAGGCGATGCGCCTCCCACTGCATCTGCCGCTGATGAGCCTCCTCCTGTTCCTTGAGGTACTCTGCAAGAGCCTTCCGGTTGTCGTCGGAGGTGTGCTTGAGGAACGCCTTCAGCTTGTTGTTGGCGTACTCGATGACCGAGTCCCACGCCTTCTTCGTAAGCGGGACGTGGTGCTCGCCCATGTCATCGACGTACGTCGTGCGGCCGGCGATCTCCTTGTTGATGTCGGCGATCTCTTTCGCGAAGCCGGAAGCGGGCTGCGACCCGATGGCCTGGTCGCGGAAGTATTTCTCGTTTTCCCGCTGCCGCTTCTGGATTTCGAGTTGCCGCTTCAGTTCTTCCGGATCGGGCTGACCCGCGATCTTGACCTTCGGCAAGCCCGCGCCAAAATCCTCGAACGTTTCGCCGGGAAGCAATTTGCGGCCGGAAACGAGTTCGCGGATCTGGTCCTCGTCCATGCCGCGCTTCTTGAGATCTTCGATTTTCAACTTGCCGGAGAGCAGATCCTTCCGGAGCGCCTGGTTCTCCAGGTCCTTGGCGCGGCGCGCCATCTCCTCGGTCAT
>JADLBG010000015.1 GCA_020847895.1 Bryobacterales bacterium | reverse complement strand
GCTGTTGGGCGTCACCACGCATCTCACGCAGGATGTCGCGCCCATCCCCTTCCTGTGGGTTCTGCCCCTCAGCCTGTACCTGCTGAGTTTCATTCTCACCTTCGACAGCAGGGGTTGGTATCGCCGCGGGCTCTATCTGCCGCTCACCGCGGCCGCGCTTGCCGCCATGGCGTATGCGCTCACCTCGGAATCGCGGATGCATGCGATGCCGAAAGCCGGGCTGTTCGCCGCCTCCCTCTTCATCTGCTGTATGACCTGCCACGGAGAAGTGGCCACCCTTAAGCCGCACCCCCGCTACCTCACCGCGTTCTATCTCATGATCTCCGCGGGAGGCGCGCTCGGCGGCGTCTTCACCGGCCTCATCGGTCCCTATTTTTTCTCCCAATACTACGAGCTTCCCATCGCCCTCGTCGCCTGCGCCGTTCTCGTCCTGGCCGTCCACTATGGCGGCCAGTCGAGCCCGCTCCACCGTTTACCCCATCGCTGGGGCTGGATCGCCGGCCTGGCCGCAACCTTGTCTTTGGCTCTGGTGCTGGCGCGGCAGGCGCGAATGACGGTCCGTTCCTACCGCGTAGTGGCGCGCAATTTCTATGGCGGCTTGCGCACGGCGGATTACGGCAGCCCCGATGAAGTGGATTGGACCCGTAAGTTGACCCACGGCCTCATCAATCACGGTGAACAGTATTTGAACCCGCTGCGCCATCGGGAATCCACCAGCTACTTCGGTCCGAACACCGGCGTCGCGCGCGCCATCGTTTCCACACACCGCGACCGCCCCCAACGCATCGGCATTACGGGTCTCGGAGCCGGCGTGATGCTCACCTACGCGCGCCCGGGCGACTACTATCGCATCTACGAGATCAACCCCTTGGTGATTGACGTGGCGAAGAAGGAGTTCACCTTCATCCCGGATTGCCCCGCCAAACTCGAGATCGTGCTCGGCGACGCCCGGCTTTCGCTCGACAACGAGCCGCCCCGGAACTTCGACGTCCTCCACATGGATGCCTTCTCGAGCGACTCCGTTCCCGTGCATCTGCTGACGCTCGAGGCCTTCCAACTGTACTTCCGCCACTTGAAGCCGGACGGCATTCTCGTAATCCACATCTCGAACCGCTACCTGAACCTCGAACCGGTGATCGCGCGCGCCGCCGAAGCGCTCCACAAAGCCGGCATCTTCGTGAGCGACCCCGGCGACGATGACCTCGGCTACTTCGGCACCGACATGGTTCTGCTGGCCGCGAGCAAAGCAGTGTTTGACAAACCTGCCTTGCGCAACTTTGCGCCGCCCGCAACCAGGCCGGGCGTGCGGCTGTGGACCGACAACTACCGCAATCTCTTCCGCATCATAAAGTGAGAGCTATATACTTGGATCACTTCTATGATCCTTCCGCTGCTCACGCTCTCCTTCTCCGCTTTCGCCGCGCCCCCGGCCCAACTCGACGTGTTTCGCGGTGGAGCGGACGGTTATTTCGCCTATCGCATTCCCGCCCTCCTTGTTTCCTCCAAAGGGACCCTGCTCGCGTTCTGCGAAGGGCGCCGCGATAGCCGGTCTGATTCCGGCAACATCGACGTGTTGCTGAAGCGCAGCACCGACGGCGGCCGGACATGGTCTTCCGCCATCACCATCGCCGACTTCGGCGCGGACACCGTGGGCAATCCCGCGCCTGTAATGGACCTTTCCACCGGCTACATCTGGCTGCTGCTGACTCGCAATCCGGGCGTTGTCACCGAGAACGATATCCTCAGCGGCAACAAGCGCGGCGCGCGCACGGTCTGGGTGACCCACAGCACGGATGACGGCCTCACTTGGGCCGAACCCGAAGAGATCACCCGCGACGTGAAGAAGCCCGAGTGGACGTGGTACGCCACGGGGCCGGGAAACGGCATTCAGTTGCGCTCCGGACGCATGGTCATCGCCTGCGACCACAACCGCGGCGATGAGACCCGGCGCTACAGCCACGTGGTCTACAGTGACGACCATGGCAAGACCTGGAAACTCGGAGGTAGCGCCGGCCCGATGTGCAACGAATCCACCATCGCCGAACTCCCCGATGGGTCATTGCTGCTCAACATGCGCAGCTATCATGGGCGCAGCCGCCGCTACATCTCCATCAGCCACGATGCCGGCCTGACATTTTCCGAACCGGTTCCTGACCAGGCGCTGATCGAACCGGTCTGCCAGGCGAGTCTGCTGCGCGCGGGAAAGGGGAAGAACACTGTGCTTCTGTTCTCCAATCCGGCAAGCACGAAGCGCGAGAACATGACGGTGCGTCTTTCCACTGACCAGGGAAAAACCTGGAGCGCATCCAAGGTGATCCACCCGGGGCCAAGCGCCTATTCGAACCTCGCCGAGTTGAAGAACGGTGAAATCGGCCTGCTCTACGAACGCGGAGAAAAATCCCCCTACGAGGCGATCACCTTCATTCGGTTTCCGCTGAAGTGGCTGAAGAACTCGAATTGACCGGATCGTCGGATCTCTTCAGTTCCTCGCGCAAGGCGCGCAGCGCTGTCCGCGCCTCCGCAAGGGCATCGGACAAACTCGGGTTGACCAGTTTGGATTCGGCCAGTTTCAGAACCTCCGACGCCTCCTCGCGTTTCCCCTCGAGAATGGCCTGAGCAGCCGCCGTGGTGAGCGCATTGCGCAGCATGTAGGCATGCTGCTGTTGGGCGACGGCATTCTGCAAACCGAGAGCAAGCGCCTGCGCCATTGCCTGATAAGCGGCCGCCTCGAGAATATTGCGTCCGCTTCCCCCAAGCGTGGCGTTCACCTGGTCGAGGGCATCCCGTATCTGGTCGTTGAGCGATGTCTGTTCGCTCATTTCGCGCTTCCCGCTCCGGAGCGGGTCAACGCCTGCACGCAAGCCGTGGTCACCGCCTGCTCGAGCGTGTTCGCCTGTTGCTGTGCGCTGACGGCGTTTTGCGCCGCGGTGGCCAAAGCCTGCGCGCAAGCCTGGTACAGGCTCCCCATCGCCTGGGCCGGCGCATCGCTCAGCACCTTGACGTTCGACTGCGTCACCGCATCGGTGATCTGATCATTGACTGACGTGGGAAATGCCACTGGTTCACTTATCCTTTCCAGGCTGAGGTTGCTGACTCATGGCCTGAACAGCCGCAGCAACCGCCGCTTCCGCCGCTTCGGCCGCATTCTTCACTGCTTCATAAGACGCCGGATGCCCGCGGTCAGGGCCTTCCGCGGGCTCTGCCGCGGGAGTTTCCGGCTGGTCCGGTTGGGGAGTATCTTCCGCCATGGCCGCCCGCTATTTGCTCCCGCCCGCGCCGCCCACCAGGATCTCTACGCAGCGCGTGGTAACCGCCTGGGCCAGGATGTTGCTCTGCTGTTGCGCCGTAACCGCATTCTGGGCTGCGCTGGCCATCGCCTGCGCCATGGCCATGTAAAGGTTTCCCACGGCCACCGCCGGCGCGTCCCCCAGAACTTTTACGTTCGATTGCGTCACCGCATCGGTGATCTGACTATTTACCGAGGTTGGAAATGCCATAAATTATTGAGCCCCCGTCTTTCAGCATTTCTATCACGGTTCCGCCGGAGAGTCAACAAATTTTTTATATTTGGTGGTAAATTTTCCCTTTTTCCCCATTTGAATTCGGCCCGGAACACCAGCCGGCGGCCCTCGTTCCATGCGTGCTGGAACCCCTCCCCCTGCCGTGGCGCCGCCGCGGCCATCCATGCCGCCGGCTTCCAGTCCCGCTATCCCGCCACCCTCACCCGCCCCTGGCTCGGTCCGGATTATTGGGCCAATCCTTTACAGGACTGGCGTGTCCGAAATGGAAGAATCGAGTGCTGGGTCTCCGGCGGCGGCCGCAATGTCTCTCCTCTTACCCGCGAAGTGAGCAAACTTACCGGCGACTTCACGATGTCCGTCCACTTCGGCCGAATGGAGGAGCCTCGCGCATCACATCGGAGGCGATCACCTCCTCGCTTCCACCATCAGGTACGGCATTGACGAATTCAACGACGGGCCGTACATGCTCTGCACTCCTGCCATCAGCAACATTTTTCCGCGCCGCTGGTTTCCTCCAGCGCCCGGCGCCAACCGCCCGGAAGGGTCTCCTCGCTACTGCGGCGAGTATCTGGATCGCTTCGGCAACAGAATCACTGTTCACGCGGTAGCGAACCCGCAACAGCACGGATGGAAACCCGCGGAGTTGTTTGACCGCTCCGTCGGCTACGGCATCGTGGAAGTGGAGCGCGCCACGCGCCGCATTACTCTTGCCAACTGGCCCCGTCACGTGGATGCCGCAAAGCCCGGCGCGCAGCCCTATCCCGGCTGGCCCGTCATGAACTCGAACCCCTTACCGCCCCCAAGGATGACATGGTGGCGCGGGTGGTGGACGAATCAAACCGCGAAATCGTCTACACGGTGCGCATCGCGGGAAGGCGATTCACCCCGGGAGTCTTCCGCCAGGGCCGGTACACTGCGGCTCATTCCCGGCGAGGGCAAACCGGTGCGGATCACGGGACTCACCGCGCGCCTGCGCGAAAAGGCCTGAGCGCAACATCGCGCCTGCGGCGCCCGCCGGCAATAGCACAGCGGCAGGCGCTGGCTCGCTAGAAAATGACCTTCACCGCCAACTGCATGATCCGCGGATCGAAGTTCGTCTGCCGCAGCAGGAAGTTCGTGGTGGGCCGGAAGAATCCGCCGCTAAACGTATAACGGGTTGTCTGAATGCCGTTGAAATTGGCGCGATTGGTGAGGTTGAACGCCTCCCCCAACAGCCGCACGCGCACACGTTCCTTCAAGACGGGAATATCCTTGCTCACGCGCGCGTCCACGGTGACGAACCACGGGCCCTCCAGCGTGTTGCGGCCCACCGCCGGACTGCGGTCATTGAAATTGTTCCCGTCGTTGCCGGGGTCGCCGCTCGCGATGTCCTGAAAGCGCCGCCCCGACTGCGCCTGGGTGATCATCCCAAGCTGCCAGTCGCTCAGAATTCCTCGCAGAACAGGATTTCCCAGCGATTTCGCATAGTTCACATCCCATACTCCGGAAAGAACAAACCGGTGCCGGATATCCGCTACCCCCGGCCCGCGATCAAGATTTGGCAGCAGCGTGTCCTGCGCAACCTTCGCGTCGTCCCCTCCATTGCCGGGCACCACGGAGGTCCCGTCCGGCGTCGTGTCGATCACCTTCGACAGCGTATAGGAACTCATCACCTGGAAGCTATTCGCAAAGCGCCGGTTGAAGGATACGAATCCACCGTGATAGAGAGAGTTGCCGCCGCTGTCGAACAGCGAGATGCGGCCGAATGCCGGATTGGGCCGGGCCGGGCCGGAGGTTCCCGGATGGCGGTAATAGGTTACCGGGCTGCCCGCTTGCGCCGTGCACACCGCCGAGGTCGGGCAAACATAGCCGGTAGTTGCTGCCGAGGGGTAAAGATTGATGTCCCGAGTGCGGGTCAAATGCGTGCCGTTCACGCCCAGGTAGCCGATCGTGACGCTGCTCTTCGAACCCAGCGCAAACTCGGTTTGCAGGCTGAACTGCTGCGTCCGCGGAGTCTTGTAGTTCGGATCCGTAACATAGATGTCCGGCGGATTCCCCGGTCCGGGCGGCGCGGATAGGATCTTCGGGTATGTCGGAAGATTCGTGCGGATCTCATACTGCTGCGATTCGATGCCGTTGTTCAACATCGCCGTGCTCAACAACAGCCCCGGAGTGCGCGCGTAATAAATGCCGTAGCCGCCGCGCACCACCACGGCGTCGCTCTTCGTCACTTTATAAGCGAACCCGAGCCTCGGGCCGATGTTCGCTGCGTCGGTGGCAATGCGGTTCGTCAACAGGTGCGCCGCCGCCAGCGCGGCATTGTTATTGAGCGTCGTGGGTTGCCGGTAGCCGAAATAGTCGTAGCGGATGCCGTAATTCAAGGTGAGTTTGTCCGTGACGCGCCACGCGTCCTGCACATAAAAAGCCCACTCGTTCACATCCGGATGGCTGATCGGGAAACTGCTCCCCGTCCCCGGGAACGACTGCCGGAAACTGGTGGGCTGGCCGCTCAGAAAGGCATCATAACTGGCATAGGTGTAGCCGCCGGCGAAGAAGCCGGGAAAGTAGTTCTCCACGCGAACGAAGTTGAAATCGAACCCCATCTTGTACGCGTGGCGGCCCCGCACATAACTCAGGCTCGCCGTGGGCTGATACGCATAGCTGTTCGTAAAACGAGGGCTGAAATTGTTCGCGCCAAAAACGATTCCGTTGATGATGCTCACTTCCGGACCCGTCGTATTGGCGTATCCCGGCTGTTTGTCCTGAACCGAGTTGAAGCGTACTTCCAGCACCTTGTCGGCCCCCAACAGGCGCGTGTAAACCGCGGCGACATTATCCGTATTCACTTCGTTGTTGCCGGAGTGTTCTTCGGCGACGTTTGTGCCGAACGATTCCTGGTTCACGCCCGTATAACGGCTCATGTTGTAGCGCACGCTCAGCCGGTCCCGGTCCGTCGCGTTCCAGTCCACCTTCACCAGGCCCACGTTGTTGTTCAACCCGATCTGATAAGGCGTGAGGTACTTGCCGAAAACATTGAGCGCCGATGCCGGAGGAGGGATTACCGGAGTCACAATCTGCGTCTGCGCGTTGCGCTGCCCGTCATAACTGAAAAAGAAGAAAAGCTTGTCCCTGATGATGCGCCCGCCGAGCGTGCCTCCGAACTGATTGAAGTGGTAAGGATTCTTGCGCGCCCCTGCGCGATTATTGACGAACGTATTGGCGTTCATCCCTTTATCCCGGTAATACTCGAACGCCGAACCGTGATATTCGTTCGTGCCCGACTTGGTGATCACGTTGATGGCCCCGCCGCTCGCGCGTCCGATTTCCGGCGGAAACGAGTTTGTGTTCACCTGAAACTCCTGCACCGCTTCCTGGCTGAACGCATACGGCCGGAATCCCGTCCGGCCGGTAGCCTGCCCGTAAAACAGATTATTGGAATCAGCCCCGTCCACCAGCAGCGAGTTGTTTGGTCCGCGCTGCCCGCCGAAGGCAAGATCTCCCCCGCGCGTCGGGTCGCGCACCACACCCGGCGTCAGCGTGGTGAAGTCGAGGAAGTTCCGCCCGTTCACCGGAAGATCGGCAATGGCGCGAGTGTTCACCGTTGCCGTCGAGGCGGTGCGTGTCACCTCCACCACCGGAAGTTCGGAAGTAACGGAGACAGTTTCCGTCGCCGTCCCCAGTTCCAGGCTGATGTCGAGCGTGGCTACGGCCCCCACATTGAGCACGATGCCCTGCCGCACCGCCGCCTTGAACCCCTGCATCTCCACCGAAAGATCGAAGCTTCCCACCGGCAGCCGGCTGAAGCTATACAAACCGGCTGTCGTTGTCTCCATCGAGCGCGTAAACCCGGTTGCCGGGCTCTTGATGGTCACTTTGGCGCCCGCTACAGAGGCGCCGGAAGGATCGTTCACCGCGCCATTCAACGTTGCCCCGCCGATTTCGGATTGAGCAAACAAACCTGGGACAAGCGGACATAGGAACAGTAATGCGAGCGGAATTTTCTGCATGGAGCCCCTCCTGAAGGCAATGACTCCAGTATACCTCTCGCGTATGAATAATCGATGGTTGTCTGGGCCTCGGAG
>JADLBG010000014.1 GCA_020847895.1 Bryobacterales bacterium | reverse complement strand
CGCGTCCCAAAGAGATCAGTCGAGAAACTCACCCGCGGGGGGCATCAGTCCGCTCCACCGTCTTTGTTCAAATTGTGCAGCGTGAGGAGCGCGTTGTGGGTGGCATCCTTGTACAGATCGCCGAGGGTGGGGTAGTTGAAGCAGGCGCGGGAAAGCAGATCCGCGCCGTTGCCGGTGAGCATCACCATCATGCCCGTGTGAACGACCTCCGACGCCCGTTCGCCAATGACGTGTACGCCAAGCAGCTTCATATCCTCCCGCCGGAAGAGCAACTTCAGGAAGCCGTAGTCATCGCCCATGATCTCCCCGCGCGCATTGTTCCGGTAGCGAGCCTTGCCGGTGAGGTAGTCGATGTTCTTCTCCTTGAGCGACTCTTCGGTTTCCCCCACGCAACTCACCTCCGGGATGGTGTAGATGCCGGTCGGCAGCAGCGGCGCCAGGTCCTTCTCGAATCCGAGGGTAAAGGCGTGGCACATGGCGATGCGCCCCTGCGCCGCGCTGGTCGCCGAGAGCGCCGGAAACCCGATGACATCGCCCGCCGCGTAGATGTGCGGGACATTCGTCTGGTAGTGGACGTTTACCGGGATCAGTCCGCGCTTGCCGGTTGTCACTCCCGCCGCCTCGAGGTTCAGATGTCCGGTATTGCTGGTGCGGCCCGCCGAGATCAGCACCTGGTCGGCAATCACGCTGTGCCCCGACTCGCATGTCACCTTCACCTGTCCGTCATCCGTAATGGGACAGCCCGTGACCTGCTCGTTCTTGTGAAATTGAATTCCCAGGTTCTCGATCGCCTCCTCGAGGGATTGCGACACTTCCTTATCGAGGAACGGCAGCAGGCTATCGCGCCCGTCAATCAGGTGCACCTCGCAGGCCAGCGCCGCAAACGTGCAGGCATACTCACAGCCGATCACGCCGGCGCCCACCACCGCCAGAACCTTGGGCAACCTCTCGATGGTCAGCAACTCATCGGAGTCATGAATCCGGCCGTCGGTGAAATCAAATTCCGGCGGATGATAGGGTGTCGATCCCGTGGCAATGAGTATCTTTTCCGCTTCGAGGATCGTATCGGCGGAGGCGCCGCCGGTGACGCGCACCGTATGCGGATCGACAAACGCTCCCTTGCCGCGGAACAGTTCCACGTTCACGCGGTCCAGGCGGCGCCGCACGCGCACGCGCTCGCCTTCCTTGACGTGCTCTTCGTGGTACATGAAGTCGCGGATGGTCGCCTCGCGCCTCAGCGACAAATCGACGCCATAGAGATCGCGAGCACGCAAACCGGAGAGCGCCAGGGCTGTCTCGCGCAGAGTCTTACTAGGCAGTGTTCCCGTATTTGTCGATGCGCCGCCCAGTACGGGCTCCCTCTCGATCACCGCCACTTTCCTGCCGGTGATGGCTGCCGTGGAGGCTCCCTTTTCTCCCGCCGGACCAGAACCGAGAACTACCAGATCATATTTGGGCATCTCGTCTTTTCATGATATCGCCCAAACCGCGATCGCCGTCCGTTACACTGAAAGCGGCACAGGAGGATTCGTATGGATAAAGTACGTCATCCGCAAGTGATCCAGCCCTGGAAGGTGGAACGGACAAAGATTCTCAATCCCCGCCATGGGCTTCCCGCAAGACTCAGTTCGGTTCCGCGCAAAGCGCCCAAGCGGGGCAAATGAATCGCCGGGCGAGTTGCCTTCAGTCGCCGGAAATGTCCTTGTTGGTGTAGTCCACGAGCATCGCGGTGGCGGCAAGGGAAATCAGCGAGCACGCAAGAATGAAAATCGTGATCGGCGCCGCGGAGTGGTAGCGGCTGAGCAATGCGGCCGCGATGAGCGGCGCCGGGCCACCCGCGATCAGCGACGAAAGCTGATAGCCGAGCGAGGCGCCGCTGTAGCGCAGACGCCCGGGAAAAGACTCCGCGATCAGCGCCGCTTGAGGGCCGTACATCATGTCATGCGGGATCAGCGAGAGCACAATGGCGACAGCCACCAGGCCGGCTACCCTCGTATCGAGCAGAGCGAAATATGCGAAACCATAGACTCCGGTGAGGGCCGCGCCGGCCATATACACTTTCTTCCGCCCAAGACGGTCGGACAGGTGCCCGAATAGCGGAATGGAGAGGAACGAGAGCATCGCGGCGCCGAGCACCGCGGTGAGGAGAAAGTCGCGGCTAAGATGCAACATGCCGGTCCCGTAAGCAAAGACGAAGGCGGTGAACAGGTAGAAGGGCGCCTGTTCGGCCATGCGGCAAAGGGCCGTGAGGATGATCGCCTTGGGATGACTCCGGAGAACGGCGACAACGGGCGCGCGCTCCACTCTGCGCTCCGCCACCAGGCGGACAAACACCGGCGTTTCCAGAATCCCCAACCGGATGTACAGCCCGACTGCGATCAGAACGATGCTCAGCAAAAAGGGGACGCGCCACCCCCACGTCAGAAATTGATCGCCGGAGATCGCGCTCGCCCCCAGCACGGCGAGATTCGCCAGAAACAGACCGGCCGGCACGCCGAATTGAGGCCACGAGGCAATGAATCCGCGATGCTGGTTCGATCGCGCCCACTCCATCGAAAGAAGCACCGATCCGCCCCACTCGCCCCCTACGCCAATCCCCTGAATGAAGCGCAGGAAGGTGAGGAGGACCGCTCCCCAGATCCCGATGCGATCATAGCCTGGAACAAAGGCGACCAGGAATGTGGCCACGCCCATCAACAGCAGCGTCGCGATCAATGCGGCTTTTCGCCCCAACCGGTCGCCATAGTGTCCGAAGATCGCCGCGCCGATCGGCCTGGCAAGAAATCCGACGGCGTACACGCCAAAGGCCTCGAGTGTGCCGACAAACGGATCGGCTTGCGGAAAATAGAGGCGGGCAAACACGAGGCCGGTAATCGTGCTGTAGAGAAAGAAGTCGTACCACTCGATGGCCGTTCCAATTCCGCCGGCCACAACCGCGCGCCGGAGTTGGCGGCGGTGCTCCGCCTCGTTCAGAACGCCCGTCTCTTGACTGCTTGCCATCCTGCTAGTCTACGCGGAAACGAGCCTGGGCTACTTCGGGTTGCCGGCCGGCATCCGGAACGGCTTCGCCAATCGGATGGTCCGGTCGAGCTTGGGATACCAGCCTTGAGGAGCAAACTCATCCCCGTGCAGATAGCATTGAGCGGTTGCTTCCTCGCTGCCATCGGTGAAGGTGAGCAGCCAGCTTCTCGGGAAAGCCGTTTCCGGACTCGTGTGATATTTCGTCAAAGCAGCCACATTGATAAACGCCGTCCCCCACCGGCGCTCGACGTGCGACCTGCCGCCGTAGGTATCTTCGGGCGACGTGTGGGTATGAGCGCCGAGCCATAGGCCCACCCTTCCGGGCAGAGAGTCGAGCACCTTCTCGAAGGCGCCGGAATCCCGCTGGCTGTCCACCCAATAAAGGTACGATGCCCCTTGCGGACTTCCCTGTGGAAAGTAGCCGTGATAGCGGGATTTCCAGCCCTCCTTCGTACGCGTCATACCCTCCCAATCTCCCGATGCAACGGTGGTGTTCTTGAGGACATAGTGATGAGCGGTAATGATGATGGATGTGGGATTCTCCTCCACCATCCGTTTCCACCAGCGGAATGTTTCACCGCTGACTACGCCGGCGGGATTCCCTCCCAGCGTTCCGCGGCCGATCTTTTGCGTGGGCTCGTTAATGTCGCTCATCATCAGGAAAAGCAGGTTGCCTGCGCGGAAGGAATATCGCTCCCACGTTCCGTTGGTCGGAAAGGGCCGTTTGGACGCGTCGATTCCGGAAAATTCCGTGTGCTCTCCGGTTGGATCTACCCATTTGCGCCACCACCAGGCTTGAGGCTCGTCCAGCCCGCTTCGATCATGGTTGCCGGAGAGGTCGTATATCTCTTCTCGGCGATGATGTTTCAGCGCGCCGAACTGCCGCACGAGTTCCCTGCCTTCCTCGTCTTTGGGTGTGCCCTGAGCCCCCGACACGTCGCCGAGATCCAACGCAATATCCCAGGGGAAACCGCCAGGGCTCTCTGACTGCCGCAGGGCAATCGCGAGACTCTCACGGCCGCCGCGCAAGTCGGTTCCGACGTGCGCGTCCGAGAATACCCACACTCGAAACTTACGGGGAGACTGGCCAGATATAGGACTGACTAGAAATATGGCGGAGAATAATACAATTGCGATTGAACGCCGGCTCATTTGCATGGGTTCACCTCAATCACCCGGATGTCCCTGTTAGTTTAGTCCGCGACCGCCGCGGCGGCAAAGGGGCAGCGGCACAGCGCTGCAGTCTGCGTCAAGGTTTAGCCGCGAGGCTCCGCGGCTTCTTCGAGCGCCTTCTCCAGGGCCTCTTTCGTCAATTGGGTACTGATGAACAACTCCTGGCGCGCGCCGTTGCTAAGGGCGATGGCCTTCCAGCCGTTCTGCGTGGGCACGGTGACGCGTACCTTCACTTCGCCGCCCTTGGCGTCGCGGACGCGCTTGATGACGCCGGGAATGACGCTGCGGATTTCCGGATTGGCGGCAAGCAGGCGGGCGAGCATCGCCTTCACACCGTCGAGGATGCTGTGCTCGATCTTGAGCCTGCCATCGTGCTTGCGGAGTTTCATCGCTTACCGGAGGGTAACGCGAAAGGCGAAGGCGTAATCGCCTGGCTTGTCGGCCGGCATGTCGATCTTCAAGCCGTCGGGATCCTGCCGCCAGGCGAGCTTTCCTGAATAGCCGAGCAGTTCCACGGATTTGACGGGCTCGTTGGCGAGAGAATGAATGGCCAGCGATTTCCGCGGCCAATCGAGGGCAATGGCGTAAACTGCGCCGCCTTTGCTGGTGAAGCGGATATCTTCCGCGGTGAAGGGCTTCTGCTTGCGATCGGTGAAGCCGCCGGAAAGTACGTGTGTCGGCCCTTCGCCGTAGACTTTCCAGGGGCGCGAGCCATAGATGGCCTCGCCATTCTGACGGAGCCACTTCCCCATGGCGAGGAGTGTTTGTTGCGCCTGCTCGGGAATGACCCCATCCGGGCGCGGGCCGATGTTGAGCAGCAGTACGCCGTTCTTGCTGACGATATCCACGAGGTCATCGATCAGGGAATCGGGGTGGCGGAACTCGTCATTCTCGATGTAGCCCCAGGACTTCAGGCTGATGGAGGTGTCCGTCTGCCAGAGGAGATTGCGCTGGGCATCGAGTTTACCGCGCTCGATGTCGAGCACGGCGGCGTGATCGGGGAAGGACTTGTTCTTGTAGTTGATGGCGACGCCTTTGTGCCACTCCGCGCCGCGGTTGTAATAGTAGGCGGCCATGCGCTGCAAGTAGGGTTGGAACACGGGCTGCTCGATCCACCAGTCAAACCACAGCACCTCCGGCTGATACTTGTCGATCAGTTCCGTGGTGCGGGCGAGCCAGTCGTCAAGATAATGCTTGTCCGGCGGGTTGTCTTCTTTCGCGCCGGGGAGACGCTTCGGCTGGGCAGGACCGTAGAGTCCCGCATACCGCGGGTCCTTCACATCGGAATCGAAGGTCATGCCGCCGTCATAAAACCACCAGTGCTCGGCGCGGTGAGAAGAGATTCCGAAGTGCAGCCCCTGTTTGCGGACGGCCTTCTCGAGTTCTCCCACAATGTCGCGCTTGGGACCCATCCTGGCGGCGTTCCAAACCGTGAAGGAGCAGTCGTACATGGGGAAGCCGTCGTGGTGCTCCGCCACGGGAACGACGAACTTCGCGCCGGCGTTGCGGAAGAGTTCGGCCCAGGCACCGGCGTTGAAGTGTTCGGCTTTGAATCCGGGGATGAAATCCTTGTAGCCGAACTTCGATTGCGGACCGTAAGTCTCGACGTGATGCCGGAAGACGGGCTGATCCTTGAGGTACATGTTGCGCGGGTACCACTCATTGCCGAAGGCCGGCACGGAATAGATACCCCAGTGGATGAAGATCCCGAGCTTGGCGTCGGCGTACCAGGCCGGCGCCTGAAATCGGACCAGAGACTCCCAATTGGGCTGGAACGGGCCCCTGGCAGCCACTTGATCCACCGTCTTCAACCGTTGCTGAATGCGCTGATCGAAGGTCTGCGCGTTCAAACTGACAGCAAGCAGCAGCCAGGCTCTCAGCATTCCGTTACCTCCCCATCCATCCTCCATCCACTACCACAATCTCCCCGCTGACATAGTCAGAAGCGCGGGAAGCGAGATACACAATTGTGCCCTTGAAATCGTCAGGCTCGCCCCACCGGCCGGCCGGAATGCGCGCAAGGATGGCGGGATTACGCACGGGGTCGGCGCGGAGGGCCGTAGTGTTGCCGGTTGCGATGTAGCCTGGGGCGATGGCGTTCACCTGCACGCCTTTGCCGGCCCATTCGTTGGCCAGAGCCTTGGTGAGTTGGCCGATGGCGCCTTTGCTGGCGGCATAGCCGGGAACAGTGATCCCTCCCTGAAAGGTGAGCAGCGAAGCCGTGAAGATGATCTTGCCGGAACCGCGTTCCACCATGCGCCTGCCGATTTCGCGGCTGATCAGCCACTGCGCGTTGAGGTTGGTTTCGATGACTTCGTCCCAATATTCGTCGGGATGCTCGGCCGCGGGCTTGCGGAGGATGGTCCCGGCGTTATTTACGAGGATGTCGATGACCGGATGTTCCGCGGTCACTTTTTCGAGGAATGATTTCACGGAAGCGCGGGCTTTGAAGTCGCAGGCATAGGCGGAGAACTTGCGGCCGAGGGCGGTGACCGCAGCTTCCACGCCGCTGCCTTGCGGTTCGAGCGAGCGGGAGACGCCGATGATATCCGCTCCGGCTTCGGCCAGCGCGACGGCCATTGCCTTGCCGATCCCGCGCCGGCAGCCTGTCACCAGCGCAACCCTGCCGTCCAGCTTGAAAAGATCGAGGACGCCCATTATTCGCACCTCACCAGGATCTTCATCACTTCGCCGCCGCTCTGCATCTCGTCAAACGCTTCGTTGATGGTCTCCATGGGCACGGTCCTGGTGATAATCCTGTCCAGTGGGAAGGCATGGCGCGCGGCGAGGGCGATGGCCTGATCGAAATCCTCGGCTTCGTACACGCGGGCGCCGGTGAGGCGGAGTTCCCGCCAGAAAAAGCGGAAGAGATCCACCTTCGGCGGCTGCGCGTGGATGGCCACCATGACGATGCGGCCGCGCGTGCGGGGGAGCTTCGTCATCATCTCGGCAGCCGGAGCGGCCCCAGAAACTTCGAAGACCACATCGGCGCCGGCCGAGCCTGTCTCCTGTTCCACCAGTTCCGGCAGGTTGACTTCCAGCGGATTGACGGCGGGGATGCCGAGTTCGGAGGCCAGTTTCAGGCGAAATGGATTGATCTCGGAGATGAGCACCTTCGCTCCGGCCGCTTTTGCCACGAGCGCCACCAGGAGGCCGATAGGCCCGCCGCCGAGCACCACGCAGTACTCGCCCGGCTTCACCTCACCCATGCGCACGTCGTGACAGGCAACGGCGATCGGTTCGATCAGCGCGGCTTGTTCGAGCGTCAGGTTGTCCGGCAAGCGATGGAGGGTGCGCGCGGGTACGGTCCACAGGGACTGCATGGCGCCGGGGACATCGATGCCGATGAACTTCAGGTTCTGGCAGATATGGCTGTGCCCGGCTTTGCAGGCGGGGCATTCGCCGCAATAATCGAGGGGGCGAACCGTGACGCGGTCGCCGGGCTTCCAGCCCGGGACGCCTCCGCCCACGGCGTGGATGACGCCCGACATTTCGTGGCCGATCACCTGGGGCATCCTGACCCGGTGATCCATGTGGCCGTGGTAGATATGAAGATCCGTACCGCAGATGCCGCAGTGGCTGACCTGGATCTGGACCTGGCCCGCGCCGGGGTCGACAGGGTGGCAGTCGCCCATGCGCATGGAGTGCTTTTCCGCGTAATAAGCCGCTTTCATAAGTTCCTTCTTTACGAAGCCTCAGCTTAACGCAAATGTGTTGCGGGGAGCCAACGCGGAGCTGACGGATCACTGACGGATCACTGACGCTTGTACAGGCGGCGGAACTGCACTACAATGCCAGAATCCAGATTAGGGGTCAGGTTGGTGAATCTCAATTACCACGTATCAGGAGGCAGTAAAATGCGGCTCTTTCGCGCGACGTTAGTACTCGCTTCTTACCTGGCAGGCAACCTTGCCGCGCAAACCACATCAACAGAAGTGCTCGGGACCGTGACGGACACGACGGGGGCAGTGGTGCCCGGCGCCGGTGTTACGTTGCTGCGTACACAGACTGGCGAACGCCGCCAGACCAAGACGGATGACAACGGCAACTATTCCTTCCCCTTGATCGAGATCGGCGACTATACGGTGACGGTCGACATGCAGGGATTCAAGGCAAAGACAACGACAGGCGTGCACGTGGAGTACCAGCAGAAGGCCCGCGTTAACGTGGAGTTGTAGGTGTGCTCGGCCACCGAGAAAGTCGAGGTGGTTGCCACCTGCGTGGAATTGAAGACCGACGACGCGTCGTTGGGTTCAACCATTGACCACCAACGCGTGGTCGAGTTGCCGATGGTCAATAGTAACTTTG
>JADLBG010000013.1 GCA_020847895.1 Bryobacterales bacterium | reverse complement strand
TTTGACGTGCTATACAGAGATCCAAAGGCTATCTGATTACGTATATACGGATCACGGCATCCGAAATCGTTCAGATGCAAGGGTTTGACTCAATGCGATCCTGAAGTTTTAATAAACTCCCGCTAGGGCGGCCGCCGGCAGTCCAAAAAGTTCTGGAATCGTATTGACGTCATGCTCGGCGCGAAGGGTCAGACGATACATCGCTCCGGAGCGAGAGAAAAGCCCACAAAACTGTTGACAAGCGCACGGAGGCATCCTAGACTAAGGACGATTGTTTTATTGTTACCAAACAATAGGCGCACAATTGCAATGGAGCATCTTGGGCAAGAAGGGGAGCATAAAACATACACATACCCCGACTGTCTTCGAATTGATCTGTCCGCAAGGGGGGAGCGTGATCTTCCCGCATGCCGCCAATCATCGGTACCACGAGGTCTCTCATGAAGACGACAACAGGTCTAGTGCGCCGTGATTTTCTGCAAGCAGCCGGAGTTGCTTCCTTGGCAGGCGGGTCACCTGCGCAAAGTTCGCTCAATCGGATTCCAGGAGCGAACGACCGCATCCGGCTGGGCTTGATCGGTTGCGGGGGCATGGGAAACGCCGACGCACTTGCGTTCCTCAAAGTTCCCAATGTCGAATTTGCCGCCCTATGCGATATCGACCAGAACCGGCTCCGTGAAACGGCCGCAAGGACGGGAGGCAAGCCAGACACTTACGGCGACTTTCGCCGGATCATTGAGCGAACCGACATCGATGCGGTGGTGATCGCCACTCCGGATCATTGGCATGCCATTCCAGCATTACAAGCGCTACGCGCCGGCAAAGACGTGTATCTGGAGAAGCCGTTGGCGCACACCATCGCCGAGGGCCAATTGCTTGTGAAGACGGTGCGAGACACCAACCGTATCCTGCAGGTCGGACTGCAGCAGCGCAGCGGGAGTATCTTTTTGGAGGCGGCCGAGGTAATCCGTTCAGGCAAGATCGGCAAGGTGAGCATGGTCCACTGTTTCAACGTGTGGAACCAGTCTCCCGACGGCATCAGCAAAGTCGGCAAGAGGACCAAAGGATTAGGCAGGCCTCCCGATAGTGATCCGCCAGAGGGAGTCGATTACGATTTCTGGTTGGGACCTGCACCGAAAAGGCAATTCAACCCGGTCCGGTTCCACTGGAACTATATCTATTTCTGGGACTACTCCGGAGGCATGCTACTGATCTGGATGGTACACCTGCTTGATTCGGTTTTTCAGGCGCTGGGCTTGAAGGCCCCCAACTCGGTTCACACAGGCGGCGGCATTCACGTTCTGGATGACATGCGCGAGACGCCCGACACGGCGGTGGCCACGCTCGAATTCGATAATCTTTCGGTAATCTGTTCCTGCCTGCACGCTACCAGCTACACGTTCGGCGGCCGCCGTTTCGATCACGGCATTCAGGTGATCGGCACGGCCGGAACGCTGCTGATCGACCGCAGCGGATATCAAGTCATCGCGGAAACACAGGAGGCTGAGCCAATCCCCAGCCCTGCCGGCCTCGTCGAAGGGTACGGAGTTCATCAACAAAAATTCATCGAGTGCCTACGCAACCGCACACGCCCCCCGTGTGATGTCGTTGACGGCCACCTCTCGACAACCGCGCTGCATCTAGCCAATATCTCCTATCGCACCGGCAGAAAAATCTACTGGGATGAGGCGCGGGAGCAGATTATCAACGATCCGGAGGCAAACGCCTTCCTGTCTAAGGAATACCGTAAGCCTTGGTCGCTTCACGGATGAAAGACCGCAAGGCGGCAAAGTCAGTCAGACCAGAGTGGGAGATGAACATGCAATTTCAGGCAAGAGGCGCTTCAATGAATTCGTGCAGGCGGTTATGCCTGCGAACCGGATTTCTGATCTTGCTCTGTCTCTGCGGGGCGCTACCGACGTTTGCGCAACAAGACAGAGGAACGATTCTCGGAACAATCCTCGACAGGTCGGGGGCAGCCATCCCCAATGCCACTGTCGTGGTGGAAAACCAGGGAACGGCGGCAAGACGAGAGGTGACTACGGATGCTAGCGGGTTATACGTGGCACCCGAGTTGCCCATCGGCGTGTACCGCGTTATTGCTTCATTTCAAGGCTTCAAGACTAAAGTACAACCTGACATCAGCGTCCGCGTATCCGAGCGCGTAAAGATCGATCTCGCCCTCGATCCCGGGGAAACTCGCGAAACCGTCACTGTCACGGGTGAAAGTCCCCTGATCGAAACCGCGTCAAACACTCTGGGAGGATCAATCGGGAAGGAGGACGTGCAGACCCTTCCGCTCAATGGCCGCGATCCTAATTACCTTTTAGCCTTGGTGCCGGGCGTGAATCTCCGGGGCAACATGTTCCAGCAGAGCATGAACGGCATGAACACAGGGGGACAATCGGTGAGCCTTGTGACGTTCCTGATGGATGGGGTAGACGCCAGCCGGGTCGATGCACAGACCATCACAGTCACCTACGGGAGAAGCAGGAATCGCATCGCCAGAGTGAACGCAGAAGGTATCGAGGAATTCAAGATGTACGAAAACTCATTCTCCGCGGAATTCGGGGGATCGACCGGGGCAGTGGTGAACATCGTCACCCGCAGTGGCACCAATTCGCTTCATGGCAGCGCATTCGAGTTCTTCCGCAACGAGAAGCTTGACGCGCGCGAGTATTTCAACCGCCCTCCAGCCCTGAAGCCCGCCTTTCGTCTCAACCAGTTCGGGGGCTCACTTGGCGGTCCCATTGTGAAAGACCGCTTGTTCTTCTTTGGATCCTACGAAGGCATTCGTCAGCGCACGGGCACCTCACTAGTCGGACAGGTGCCTACGCAGGCATTTCGGGACAGCCTGCCAGCCGTGCTCAAACCCGTCGTCGACCAACTGCCGCTACCCAATGGAGGAGCGACGGCCGATCCGCGCATCGGCTTCTACAATTTGGCCGGGTCCGGGCTGGTGAACGAGGACTCTATCTTCAGTCGCGTGGACTACAACGCTACAGACCAGGACCGTCTGAGCGGCCGTTACAACATGAACAAATCAAATACATTGGCGATCTTCGGCGTCGGCAGGGGCCAGACGGGACCGGCGCCGGGTCTGTTGCAGAACGCGAAACTCACGTACACGCGCTCGTTCAGCCCCACGTTGCTCAACGAGGCGAGCCTTGGGTTCAACCGTATGCATATCGATCCTTTGGGATCAGTAGATAACGATGTCCGTGCATTCCCAAACGTAAGTATCGGCGGCATGTCCAGCATTGGTCCCGCACTATTCGACCTTTCGATGGTCGGGAACTCCTTCACTGTTTTGGACACCCTGTCACTGGTGAGGGGCAGCCACCAGTTGAAGGTGGGAACCGCGATTACGCGCAATCAGCAGAACAAGGCATTGTTTTTCCAACGAACCGTGTCGTATCCGAACTTAGACGACTTCACAAAGAACAGCCCGTCGTCGGTCGGTCTATTAGGTTATCCTCGCACCGGTCTCCGGAACACTTTCTACAACTTTTTCATCCAAGATGATTTCCAGGCAAGCCGCAGGCTCACTCTGAACATTGGGTTACGCTACCAATACGAGACATCGCCGGCGGATGTGAACAATCGCCAAGCAAACTTCGACATACCGACCGGAAAAGTGGACAAGTCGGGAACTCAACTGATGAACATGCCCTGGACGAATTTCGGGCCACGCTTCGGTTTTGCCTACTCGCCTTTCCATTCCGGCAGCACGGTTATTCGCGGCGCCTACGGCATTTACTTTGTAAACTTCAACGCGACGCTGGTACAGAATACGCCCACCAATACGAACCCGACGTCCGTCTCGCTGACCCGCCAGCAGGTGCCGACCCTCGTGGGTTTTCCGTTTCCCGATATTGCCAGTTTTTCGGGCGTGCAGGGCATTAGCGCCGTTCAAAGAGACTGGAATACGCCTTACGTGCAGAACTGGAACCTCAATATCCAACAGGCGGTAGGCAGGGATATGCGGCTCCAAATCGGTTATGTCGCCAACAAGGGCACCCACATCATTACACCAAGCCGGAACCTCAACCGCTTCCTGCCCGGCACTTCGATCCGGCCGTACGCGGGTCTGGGCGATATCTCATATCTAAGAGCCAACGGCGTTAGTAACTACAACTCGCTGCAGACGACGTTCACGAAGCGCTTCTCCCAGGGATTACAGCTCAGCGCGAACTACACATGGGGACATGCTTTGGACAACTCTCCGCCGATCTTCTCATCGAGTTCCGATGACACCAACGTCAATCTTGACTACGGCACCACCGAGTCCGATGTAAGGCATCTGGTATCGTTTAACTATGTCTACCAGGTACCGGTGCTGAAGAGGCTGCCGCACTGGCTCGGCGAAGGGTGGCAGATCAACGGCATTACTGAAATGCGCACCGGGCTGCCTATTAACGTCATGTGCGGATGTGACCCGCTGCGGGTGAATCAATTCACCTCGCGTGCCGACTATCGTCCGGGTGGCCCTCAAGGAAAGGCGGATCCCACGATCATTCCGAGGCAGCAACTCAACATTGCCGCGTTCATGGCGCCGCCGGCCGGCCGCATCGGCAACGTGGCTCGCGGCGCATTCCGCGGTCCTGCTATCAGCAACTGGGATTTCTCAGTGTTCAAGAAGTTTCGGCTTTTCGAGAAGCAGGAACTGCAGTTCCGTGCGGAAATGTTCAACATCTTTAACACGCCTCAGTTCAATCTTCCAGGTTCGAGCATTGCTTCAGTCGCGAATTTCGGCGTGAGCACCAGTACACTGACAACAGTCAGCAACTTTGGCACCCAACGCCAGATTCAGTTTGGCTTGCGGTATACATTCTGACGATCAACATGCTTAAGCCAACGCGGATTGGAGTAGTCCACCTATGCCGTTTTCTGTGTGTGTGTGGCATCATGCAGACTCTGGCTGGGCAACAGAGCCAGTACGAACTACCCGCCGAGCAGCGTACTGGAACCATCAAGCGAATCCTGGTACTAGCCCACAGCCATCTGGATATCGGCTTTACGCTGCCGCCAGACCAAGTGGCCCGCGACTACAAGGACAACATTGACACCGCCATTCGCCTGGCGCGTGACAATGCCGATTTCCGCTGGACGATCGAATCCACCTGGATGCTGGCCGAGTGGCTCCGCCGCACTGACGATGACCGGCTTATCGCCGAATTTGCCGGCATGCTGAAAGACGGCCGTATCGCGTTGGGGGCGGCTTTCGGCAATATGCACAGCGGCCTAATCGGTACCGAAGAGATGAACCGGATGGTGTACCTGGCAGAGTCCTTCCGCCGCCGCTTCGGGATCCGCGTTGAAGTCGCCTTCCAGAACGACGTGCCCGGCTTCTCATGGGCGTACCCTCGGATGCTCGCCAACAGTGGGGTAAAGTATCTCATCACCGGACTCAACTTATTCATTGGGGGCGGCAACAGTCTCGGCGTTTCGCAAACGCCTTACTATTGGGTCGGTCCAGATGGCAGCCGAGTACTGACATTTTTCACGTATGACTCATACGTCGAAGGCTATCGATGGAAACTCCGAGACGGAATACCCATGGACGAGATCGAACGCATAGTGCCGCGCCGACTCGCATGGCTGGAGCGCAACGGCTATCGCTACGATACTTATCTGCTGATGCACTCCCCGGGCGACAACTCCGATCCGATGGGCGCATACCAAACGTTGCTCCGTGTTCGGGAGTGGAATACCAGGCATCCTGAACTCGAAATGAAGATGGCGACAGCGGAGGAGTTTTTCACTTACATCACCGAGAAGCAGGGCCAGGGCTTGACGGAGGCACGCGGCGACGCAACCGGCCACTGGGAGTTGGTGAAATTGGGGGCCCCGGAGGTCTCCTCACGGATGCGAGAGACATCCAACCTGCTCCCGGCAGCGGAAACCCTAGCCACGATTACATCGTTGCTGCGCGGAGCAGCCTTTCCGAAGTTCGATTTCGGCGAGGCATGGCGGGAACTCCTCACCTATCATGAGCACACTGCCGGCGCGGGGGCGGGGTGGCCTGGGTACTACACACGATGGCAGACCGACTGGAGCAATGCCGCACACTACGCCGCCGCGATGGGCGGTTATTCGAACACGCGCCAGTTGTTCGACAAAGCGATCGCCCGCCTGGTGGGATCAAGCCCGATCTCGGATCCCGCGCGGAAGGAATCTGAAGCGCAAGCGACTGTCCTGGTGTACAACGGTCTCTCCTGGCCGCGCGGCGGACTCGTCGAGGTCAGCCGATTGCCGCGTGCCCTGAATGAAGGTCCGCTCGAGGTGGTTGACCATGTCAGCGGGCGGGTGCTACCTTGCGAGGATATCCCCGAAACCAAGCGTCGCCTTCTGTTCTATTCGCTGACGGTGCCCGCGACAGGCTATCGGCTATACACAATTCGCAAAAGCGACGGGCAAACCTTACCGAAAGATGACGCTGTCGCCATCGAAGTCAGATGGAACGAGCAGGGTTGGATCTCCTCGTTGCGAGACGTGCGGACGAGAGAAGAGATCGTCGACAGCGGTTCGGAGAATCCATTCGGCGGGATCCTTGTAGCCGCGGCGAATAGCGAGTCCGCCCGGAAATACATGCCGCATGCGGGCCAGGCGACAGCGCCCGTCATTTCTGATGGACCGGTCTCGCGTCGCGTTCAGGTCCAGCGCAAAGACTCTCCGCTTCGCAGGACCGTGGTCACCCTCTATCGGGGGGCAACTTACGTCGACCTCGCGTTTGATCTGGACATGCGTGCAATTCCGGATGGTGGACCAAGGTACGGAATCGCGCTTCCGATCAAGTCGGGACAAGTCTGGATCGATGGCGCGGGGATGATCTACCAAGTTCCGCGGGACATCCTGCCGGGCGGCGGCGCCCCACAGTACACGCCGCAGCACTTCGTGCATTATCGTCTAAATCATCAATACGGCGTCACGCTCGCCAATCGAGACGCGTATCTCGTCCGTCCGGACCGGCTGTGGCTGACCGCCTCCGAAGGGCTTGACACGAAAACTCGTGACGAAGGCACGCAGCGGCTGTTTCGCACCGA
>JADLBG010000012.1 GCA_020847895.1 Bryobacterales bacterium | reverse complement strand
GGTTGGACAAGAAGAAGGATGAAACCATCGCGGTATTCGACTTTGGCGGCGGCACGTTCGACATTTCCATTCTGGAGGTGGGGGACGGCGTGGTGGAGGTGAAGTCGACCAACGGCGACACGCACCTGGGCGGCGACAATATCGACCAGCGCATCATCGATTGGATGGTGACGGAATTCAAGAAGGAGACGGGGATTGACGTATCGAAGGACCAGATGGCGCTTCAGCGGCTGAAGGAAGCCGCGGAGAAGGCAAAGATCGAACTGTCCACGC
The DNA here is from genome assembly GCA_020847895.1 of Bryobacterales bacterium. Lineage (GTDB taxonomy): Bacteria > Acidobacteriota > Terriglobia > Bryobacterales > Bryobacteraceae > CADEFT01. Next base: position 15,131 of record JADLBG010000012.1, on the reverse strand, counting down.
TGTTTGAGACGGAGATCAACCTGCCGTTTCTTACTGCCGACTCGACCGGTCCGAAGCACCTGGCGATGAAGCTGACGCGGGCGCGTTTCGAGCAGATGGTGGAAGACATTTTCGAGCGTACGATGGAGCCCTGCAAGCGGGCGCTGTCGGACGCCGGGATCACGCCGGCGCAGATCGACGAAGTGGTGATGGTGGGGGGGTCGACGCGAATTCCGAAGGTGGTGGAGAAGGTGCGGAACTTCTTCGGGAAGGAACCGAACAAGAGCGTAAACCCGGACGAGGTCGTTGCCGTCGGGGCCGCGGTGCAGGGCGGCGTGCTGGGCGGGGAAGTGAAGGACGTGCTGTTGCTGGACGTGACGCCGCTGTCGCTGGGGATTGAAACGCTGGGCGGGGTATTTACGAAGCTGATTGACCGCAACACGACGATTCCCACGCGGAAGGGGGAGGTGTTCTCGACCGCATCGGACAACCAGACTTCGGTAGAGATCAAGGTGTACCAGGGCGAGCGCGCCATGGCTCGGGATAACCGGCTGCTGGGCGTCTTCCAACTGGTGGGAATTCCTCCCGCTCCGCGCGGGATTCCGCAGGTGGAAGTTACGTTTGATATTGACGCCAACGGCATTCTGAATGTCACGGCGAAGGACCGGGCGACGAACAACGAGCAGAAGATCACCATTACTTCTTCCTCCGGCTTGAGCAAGGACGAAGTGGAGAAGATGGCGACGGACGCCAAGTCGCATGAGGCCGAAGACCGCCGGCGCCGCGAGGAGATCGACGCCCGCAACCGGGCAGACTCGATGATTTACAACGTGGAGAAGATGCTGAAGGAGCACGGCTCGAAGATCAGCGATTCGGATAAGAAGAACGTCGAGGAGGCAGTGGAAGAAACCAAGAAAATCATCCAGAGCGGCACGGTGGAGCAGATCAATGCGGCGGTGGAAAAGCTGACGCAGGCTTCGCACAAACTGGCGGAGGCGATGTACAGCGCGGCCGGGGCGCAGGGCGGCACGGGAGCGCCTGGAGGCGGCGCCGCGGGAGCAGGCGCCGCCGGCGCCGGGGACGGCGCGGGGGCCGGGTCGGACAAACCGAAGGACAATGTCGTGGACGCCGAGTTTGTCGACGTGGACGACAAGAAGTAAACGGGTGGAGTGGTGTGACACGTGGGCGCGGCGGGACGGCCGGGGGGATTTCCGGCCGTTCCGCCGTTCACGGGGGATAGGGGTGGTTCGATGGCCTCCAAACAACAGGACTACTACGAAACGCTCGGCATATCGAAGAAAGCTTCGGCGGACGATATCCGCAAGGCTTACCGCCGGTTGGCGCGCAAGCATCATCCGGACTTGAATCCGGGCGACAAGGCAGCCGAAGACAAATTCAAGAAGGTACAGGAAGCCTATGACATTTTGAGCGACGAGAAGAAGCGGCAGATGTACGACCAGTACGGGTTCTACTCCGAGCAGGGGTTTCCGGGGGCCGGTGCGGGGAAAGGCGCTCCCGGAGCGGGGTTCGGATTTGGCGGTTTCGATTTCGGCGAAGTATTCGGCGGCGCGGGTGGAGGCGCGGCGGGCGGCGCGGCGGGAGCAGGCGATGGGGGCTTCCGCGACCTGTTCAGCCAGTTCTTTCAGCGGGGACGGCAACAGGCTCCGAAGCCGGAACGCGGGTCGGACCTGGAGTACGCGCTGAACATCGACTTTTGGCAAAGCATCAAGGGAACGCAGGTGCGCCTCACGATCCAGAGGCAGGAGACCTGCGGGACGTGTGGCGGGACGGGTTCTTCCGGCGGGGGCGCGGCTACCTGTCCGCAGTGTAACGGGACGGGGAATGTTACGCAGATGGCTGGGGCGATGCGGTTCAGCCTGACGTGTCCGCGCTGCGAGGGTTCGGGAAAATTGAGAAACGCCTGTCCGGCGTGCCACGGCGAGGGGCGCATTACGCAGCCGGAGACCGTGGAAGTGAGAATTCCGGCGGGGGCGCGCACCGGGTCCCGTCTCCGGGTTGTGGGGAAAGGGAGCGCGGGGTTGATGGGCGGGCCGCCGGGCGATCTCTATATTACGGTCCGGGTGGACGAGCATCCCTTCTTCCATCGCGACGGGGACGATGTTCTGATCAAAGTGCCGATCTCGGTTTCGGAAGCCTGCCTTGGCGCGAAGATCGAAGTGCCCACCGTCGACGGCAAGGCGCTTCTGAAGATTCCGCAGGGCACGCAAAACGGGCAGCGCTTCCGGCTGCGGGAAAAGGGCATCTTCAGCGCGCGCACGAACACCCGCGGCGATCAGATTGTCGAGGTGAATCTGCAAGCGCCGAAGGCCAACGACGAACGTACCCGGGAACTGATGCGAGAGCTAGCCAGCCTGCATCCCGAAGATCCGCGAGCCGAAATCTGGAGGCAGGTGTGAGCCATGACGAAGCGGACTAAAGGCGTTTACATGATCTCTTCGGTTGCCGAACAGTACGGCATCCATCCGCAGACGCTGCGCCTCTACGAGAGGGAGGGTTTGCTGCGCCCATCGCGCAGTGAGGGCAACACGCGCCTTTACACCGACGAGGATTTGGAGCGGCTGGAGGTAATCCTGCAGCTAACCCGCGAGTTGGGAGTGAACCTGGCGGGAGTGGAGATCATTCTGAACATGCGGGAGAAGATGGGCGCGATGCAGCGCCAGATTGAGGAGTTCGTCGCGAGGCTGAACCTGGAACTGGCGACGCAACCGCTTGGCTCGGAGCCGGAGCCAGTCAATACGCTGATTCCCGTGGTTCGCGCCGCGCCGGTGGCGGTGAAGCGGGACAAGCACAAGTAAGCTACCAGGCCGCTGTCTTTGCCTGGGGAGCGGGCTTTCCGCCAAGGAATCCGAAGAGCCGTTTTCCGGCTGGTTTTTTCGCGAGAGTTTGCTTTTGGCCCACAATCCTTTGGGCAATCTCCCGGTATTTCACCCCGAGCCGGGAATTGGGGTCCACCGGGGCGCCTTCCCGCACGGCCATTTGAACGCCGGTGTAGTCATTAGGCAAGGCCACGAAGGTTTCTCTTCCGATCAGGTCTTCCATCTGCGACATGCTGAGCGTACTTTTCGTTTCCACGCGGTTGAGCACGAGGCTGATGCGCGAACCGAAGCCTAATTGCTCGAGCATGCGTACTGCCTGGCGCGCGCTGTGGAGCGAGGTCAGCTCGGTGGTGGAAACCAGCACAATGCGATTGGAATTGCGCATTACCTCGAGGGAACAAGCATCCAATTGTCCGGGCAGATCCATACAGATTGCCTCGTAGTATCCTCTGGCGTGGGCGATCAGCTTCGCAACCTGAAGTTCCGAGCCGTCCACGCGGGTTGCTTCGGCCTGTTTGTTCGAGAGGAGAATATCCACTCCATGGGCTTTTCTTACCATCCGGCGCCACATGTCATCGTCCAGTTGCGCCGCGCGGCTTGCGGCGTCGAATAATGTATAGCCCTCCTGCATCTTCAAGAGGAATTCGAGCACGCTGCAGTGAAGATCGAAATCGAGCAACCCGATCCGCATCCGCGGAAATCCGGCGAGCGCCGCGGCCACGTTCACGCAGAGGGTGGAGGCTCCGGCGCCGGGCTTGGCCGGGAGAAAGCTGATGAGGTGCTGCCGCGCTGGGTTCTCGGGAGGGTTCTCGCGCAGGACCCCCATTAATCGGGCCAGGGCTTCCAGCGTCTCATCGGTGCTCACCGGAACCGTGAGGAACTCCCGCATTCCGGCACGCATGGCGGTTACGACGGTTTCCGGAGTTTTGTCCGTGCCGACGGCTACCATCTGGGTGCCGCGAGCCAGACAGCCGATGCGCTTCGCCAGTTCGACCGAAGCCTCGAGGTCGCCGATGTCGATGAACACGATCCAAGGCGCCTGCAACTGAAAGAAACTTGCGATCGCCGATTGCTCGGCATCGACGGGGGTGGTGTGATGGACCACGCTTACGGCGTGAATGCGACGGAGTACGTCCTCGACCTGCTCCCTGACGAATTTGTCTCTGGAGAAAACGGCTGTGCGAATCTGTTCCATGGTCCTCCTCGAAATGTCGTTTTGCCGGTAATCTGATACCAGTTGTATCAGCAGTGACGGGGGCGCTCTATCCCTCCGTAGTACCTTTCCATTAAGGAGAAAAGTACTGGGCTAAGAGATTGGGGTAGTCCAGAGGACAAGCGATGCCACAATGTTAGTATGAGACAGGAGCCTCCCCTATCTATGGATTCCCGCCGTAAGTTTTTGAGCAGTGTGGCCACCGGCCTTGCCACGAGTCTGGCCCCTTCGAAGGTGTTGGGCGCCAATGAACGGATCCGCGCCGGCATTATCGGCGCGGGCGCCCGCGGCATGGAGATCGTGCGCGACGCGATGGGCTGTTCGAACATCGATTTCGTGGCGTTTGCCGATATCTACACGCGGCGTCTGGAAGAGGCGAAAGCCGCCGCGCCCGGCGCGAAAACGTACCTGGACCACCGTTATCTGCTGGACGACAAATCGATTGACGCGGTCCTTATCGCCACGCCGCAACACCTGCACTGCGAGCACTTCGTGGCCTCGCTCGAGGCGGGGAAGCATGTATACCAGGAAAAGACGATGGCGTTTACGGTGGAGCATGCCAAGCGCATGCGCGCCGCCTACCAGAAGGCGGGGAAGCGCACGGTGCAGATCGGCCACCAGGGGTGCTCCTCGGGTCTGATGACCGATGCTGTGGCGATGGCGAACCCCGCGCGACTGGGGAAGATCACGATGATCGAGGCCCACATGTTCCGCAACACGCCGCATGGCAAGCCGCAGTGGTCGCGCCCTGTCTACCCGGACATGAATCCGGAAAACATTCTGTGGAACCAGTTTCTGGGTGAGGCCCCGAAACATGACTTCGACGCGAATCGATACGTCAACTGGCGCTTCTTCTGGGATTATTCAGGGGGCAATTTCTACGAGAACATGTGCCACCAACTGGCGTTCTGGTACCGGCCGTTGAACCTGCACATTCCCAAGGGAGTCACCACGACCGGCGGCGTGTTTCTGTGGAAAGACGGGCGGGAGGTGCCGGATACGATGAACGTCTCGATGGAGCATCCCGAGGAGTTGCTGGTGACCTGGACTTCGGGTTTCGGGAACAATCAACTGGGCGCTTCCGAACATGTTCTTGGCACAGACGGAACCATCATGAAGGCGCAGCAGATCCGCTACCTGCCGCAGAAGGTGAATCAGCCGAAGGGCGAGGAGATTTTGGGGCAGACGCGCACCGAGCCGAGGGCGCACATGCAGAATTTCTTCGATTGCATTCGCAGCGGCAAGGAGACGAACTGTCCGTTTGAACTCGGCTACCGGGTTTCAATTGCCTGCAGGATGGCGGTGGAAAGCTACCGCCGCGGCCGCACGGTGCGCTGGGATGCGGCCAATGAAGAGATCGTTTAACCTCAGCGAACCATGACGTTCGACTTCACGTTGGAACAGGAGCAATTGCGCAAGAGCGTGCGGGAGTTCGCCGCGGCGGAGATCGCGCCGCACGTGCTCGAGTGGGATGAGGGACAGATCTTTCCGCTCGAGGTAATCAAGAAGTGCGGCCGGCTCGGGTACATGGGTTCGATTTTTCCCGAGGAGTACGGGGGAGCGGGGCTCACGTATCTCGACTACTGCATCATCATCGAGGAACTGGCGCGCGTGGACCCATCGGTGGGGCTCATTGTCGCCGCGCATACCTCGCTTTGCTCGAACCACATCTTCCTGGCGGGAAGCGAAGAGCAGAAGCGGCGCTACCTGCCGAAACTCGCCACCGGTGAATGGATCGGCTGCTGGTCATTGACCGAGCCGGAAGCCGGCTCCGATGCGGCCGGGACTCGCAGCACGGCGGTGAAGGACGGCGGCGATTGGGTGGTGAACGGCGGCAAGACGTTTACGACCAATGCGCAGTATGCCGATGTCTGCGTCGGCATGGCGGTGACCGACCGGGCGCAATCGCACCGCGGGATCTCGGCATTCCTGTTCGAGAAGGGCACGCGTGGATTCCTGGTGGGCAAGAAGGAAAACAAGATGGGGATGCGGGCCAGCGCCACCGGGGAGGTGCTGTTTCAGAACTGCCGCCTGCCGGAATCGCAGATGCTGGGTAAGGCCGGCGAGGGGTTCATCGACAGCCTGCGCGTGCTCGATGGGGGCCGCATCTCGATTGCGGCCTTGAGCGTAGGCACGGCGCTTGGCGCCTACGACGCCGCGCTCGCCTATTCGAAGCACCGCAAGCAGTTCGGGCGATTCATTTCGGAATTCCAGGCGATCCAGCACAAACTGGCGGACATGGCGACATCACTCGAGGCGGCGCGGCTGCTCACCTACCGGGCCGCTGTCATGAAGGATGCGGGGCGGCGTGTCACCAAAGAGTCCGCCATGGCGAAGTTGTTCGCCTCCGAGGCGGCTGTCGACATCTGCAACGAAGCGGTGCAGATTCACGGCGGCTACGGTTTCATCAAGGATTACCCGGTGGAGAAGTTCTACCGCGATGTGAAGCTGTGCACCATCGGAGAGGGGACGAGCGAAATCCAGCGGCTGGTGATCGCGCGGCAACTGTTGAATCTCTGATGGAAGACTGGGCACAGCGAATCCTCAGCGGGGATGTCCGCGCGATGGCGCGGGCGGCGACGGCAATCGAGAACCGCACTCCGCAGGCGGTGCCGCTGTTGAAGGAACTATTTCCACGCACGGGACGCGCCCTGATTCTGGGCATAACGGGGCCGCCGGGAGCGGGCAAGAGTACGCTTGCCGATCATCTGGCGCGCTCGCTGCGCGCGGAGGACATTCCCATTGCGATCATCGCGGTGGACCCTTCGAGTCCATTTTCAGGAGGCGCCATCATGGGCGACCGCATCCGCATGCAGGGCCATCATGCCGATGCGGGGGTATTCATCCGCTCGATGGCGACGCGCGGCCATATGGGCGGGTTGGCGCGGGGGACGCTCGAGATGGCGCTGATGCTGGATGCGGCGGGGCGCGAAGTGATCCTGATTGAGACGGTGGGTGTCGGGCAGGACGAAGTGGAAATCGCGCGCCTGGCCGATGTCACCGCGGTGGTACTGGTGCCCGGCATGGGCGATGACATTCAGGCCATCAAAGCCGGCATCATGGAGATCGCCGATCTGTTCGTGATCAATAAGGCCGATCAGCCCGGCGCCGCCCGGCTCGAGCAGGAACTGCGCGCCATGCTGAGCATCGCGCCCAACTCCCATGGCAGGGAGATTCCGATCCTCAAGACCGTGGCCAGCGAAGGGGAGGGAATCGCGGAGGCTCTGGCCGCGATGCGCGCGGTGAAGGCGCGCGTGCGGCGTGATGGCGCCGAGTTGTGGCAACTGCGGTTGCGGGAATTGCTGCGGGAGCGGCTGCTCGATCATCTTCCGCCGGGCGATCTTGAAGCGGCTGCCAGAGACGTGGCCGAGCGCAGGGTGGATCCTTATACGGTGGTGGAGCAGTGGATGGCGCGGCTGGCGCGATAGCCAACTGATCGCGGTCTTCCGCAGGCGGCGGCACTGATGCGGTTCCGCGCCTCGCGCCGGCAAGGTAGACTGGTTTCCAACATGCCGATCTTCCGTCTGCTTGCCATGTTGACGATTCCGGCCACACTGTCGGCCGGCGAACCGCTGCGTATCGCCACCTTCCGCGCCGATGTAACGCCTCCGATCGGGTCGCCGCTTTGCTGCGATGGCGGCGTCAAGCCGGCCAGGGAGATTGTCGACCCGCTTTCGGCAAGGGGCATCATCCTTTTCGTTTCGCCCAAGCCGGTGGTGCTGGTGGCGGTGGACTGGACGGGGATCGCCAATGAAGGGTGGGACGAATGGCGGGCGGAACTGGCTAAGGCGGCGGGCACGGACGCGGATCATGTCACCGTGAACACACTGCACCAACATGACGCTCCGGAATACGACCCGGCAGCCGACCGGCTGCTCGAGAGCGTGGGACTGGGCGGTACGCTCTATAACCGTGCATTTGCGCGCACGGCTCTGGAGCGGACGGCGGCCGCGGCGAGGGCGGCGGCGCGCAATCCGGTCACTGTCTCCCATCTCGGTTTGGGTCAAGCGAAGGTGGAGAAGGTAGCCTCTTCCCGCCGGGTCCTCGGGGAAGACGGCAAAGTGAAATATGCGCGCATGAGTTCCTGCAGGATTCCGGAGGCAAGGGAGGCTCCGGAAGGAGTGGTGGACCCCTACGTGCGGATGGTGAGTTTCTGGCAGGGAACACGTCCGGTGGCGGTGATCACCTACTACGCCACGCACCCGCAGAGCTACTACGGACAGGGTGGCGTCAGTGCTGATTTCGTGGGTATGGCGAGAACATTTCGCGAGCAGGCGCTGCCTGGCGTGGCGCACATTCACTTCAACGGCGCCGGGGGTAACGTGGCAGCGGGGAAGTATAACGACGGATCGAAGGAGATGCGTCCGGTGCTGGCGCAGCGGCTCGCTGACGGGATGAAGGCGGCGTTTGATTCCACGGCGCGGACACCCATTCAGGCAGGAGATGTCGGCTGGCGTGTAGTTCCAGTGTTGCTGCCGCCCACCAAGTCACTAGAGGATCAGGAGCGGCTGCGGAAACTGATGGCGGACGAGCGGCAGGGGCAGCGACTGCGGCTGCGGACCGCGCATGATCTCAACTGGGTGCGGCGCTACGAGGCGAAGCACAGGATTCCGCTGTTTTTGTTGACGCTGGGGCCGGCGGCGGTGCTCTATATGCCGGGCGAGCTATTTGTGGAATATCAACTGGCGGCCGAGCAGATGAGGCCGGGGCGATTTGTCGCAATGGCCGCGTATGGGGATTACGGGCCAGGCTACGTGGGTACGCGGATCTCGTACACGCAGGGCGGTTATGAGACGGGTCCGGTCTCGCGGACCGATCCTGGGGTGGAGGATGTGCTGATGGAAGGGATGCGCCGGTTGCTGAAGGCGGGGCGGTAGGACGCGGGCGCTTTAGGGGGACGGCTATGCGGGTAGTGAGAGAGGGGCGGGAGGCGAGTGGACAACATTCGATTTTTCGAATATACTATTTTTCATGGGAGATGAACTGCGGCAGTTCAAGAGCGAGATCTTCCAGGGGCTTGCTCATCCCACCCGGATCGCCATTGTCGAACTCCTGCGCGATGGCGAGCTATCCGCAGGCCAGCTAATCGAAAAGCTCGGTATCGAGCAGGCCAATGCGTCTCAGCACCTCGCGGTGCTGCGGGCCAAACAGATCGTCGTCAAACGGAAGGTCGGCAACCAGGTCTATTACTCGATCCGCGATCGTGCGCTGATTGAGATTCTCGACATCCTGCGCCGCTATTTCTACTCTCAGCTCAGCAGCACGGTCAGCCTGCTTAGAGAAGCAGCCAGGGAGGAGCCCAAGTCTCGCACCGGCACGCAACGATGAATCGCAGTCAGGCTGAGCGGGGCCGTGTGGAGAAATTGCGCACCGCGGTGGAGCATGCAGCGCACCTGCTCCCGCGGCAGGGCCCCATCGGCGTCTTTGTGCATCACAACACGCTGCATGCCTTCGAGCATCTGCCCTTCGAGCAGGCGGTAATGGAAGCGTGGCGCCTGTTCGGCGCCGAACCCTACATGAGCGAGGCCGCCTACCGGGCGGAGTTGGCGCGCGGCCGGATCCAATTGGCGGATATCGACGCGGTGCTCGATGGCGAGCCCGATGCCGCCGTGTTCGCCGGCCTCAGCCGGGGCTCGCTGCGGAGGGCCATGATCACCCCGGGCGTGCGGGAGTTCGACGCCGCCACCATTCTGTGGCGCACCGAACAGGGCGACCTGGCGCGGGATTTCCGCCACGCGGCGTTGCGCGCTCTATTTGAGGCCTGCTTCCACCGCACCATCGCCCATGAAGAGGAACCTGCGCCGCCCCGCCCCGTGGACGAGATCATCCACCCGTGGCTGATCCGGCTATGCTCGGTGTTCCTTGATCAGGGCACTGCATACTGGCCCATGCCGAATCGCGAGAGAGGCTTCTATGAGAGCGTCCGGACGTTGCTTGGGCAGCGTGGGGGCATCTTTCCGAAATATCTCGCGGGCTTGGATGAGGAGTTCCGGCGGCAGGAGCAGCTTTCCTTTACCGCGGTGGATGCGGTGCTCGATTTCCTGGACACGCAGTATTACCGCGAATCCGCCTGGCAGGACGTGCTTCAGGCCGAGATACTGGCATTGCCTGGCTGGGCCGGCATGATGCGGCGGCTAGAGGAGGATCCGAGCCTTGCACCGCACATGGCGCTGCCCTGTTCCCTGATGGATTTCCTGGCCGTGCGTTTCACTATGTCGCGGGTGGCCTCGCGCATGGGCGCCGCGGAAGCCGCGCCCGAGGAAAGCCGGTTAAAGACACAGGAGAAACGGCGTTTGAGCCGGACGGCGCGTGTTTATGACGCGGCGCGGGTGATCCGGCTTTCGGCGAACGAGGTTACGCGGCTCTCTGATTCCGATTGGGCGTCTTTCGTGAAAGAAGTCAGAGCGTTCAACGGACTCGAGCGCCGCCGGGTACTCCACCTGGCCTATGAGCGATGGCATGAACGCGAGATTCTGCGGGGGCTCGGGAGCCACCGCAAGTACCGGGGCTTATCCGGCATGCCGGATGCCCCTGTCCGTCCCCCGGCGCAGGTCTTCTTCTGTCTTGACGAGCGCGAGGAATCGATGCGGCGCGCGCTAGAAGAATTGGACCCGCGCGTTGAAACCTACAGCTCTGCCGGGTATTTCGGCGTCGCCGTGGACTACAAGGGAATCGACGACTTGCATGGCGCCGCGTTCTGCCCCGTCGTCGTGAAACCGGAGCACGCCGTCCTCGAACAACCCAAGGCGGAAGACAGCGAATTGCTCGAACGCCGCCGCTGGAGGAGGCGGGTTCTCGGATTGCTGATGCGGAGTTCGCTCGTCTCTTCGAAGACCTTGGTGAGGGGCTGGCTTTCCACTTCCGTGCTCGGGGTGCTGTCGGCGGTTCCACTGGTGGGCCACCTGCTTGCTCCACGGCGCTATGCCCTTCTCCGCGAATGGCTCAACAAGGCTTTTCTTCCGGAGCCGCGAACCGAACTGACGCTCATGCGCAACACCGCGGAATCCCATAGCGCTGTCTCAGGTTTGTTGACCGGCTTCCATCCTGGGGAGAAAGCGGACCGGGTGGCGAGTGTATTGGGTCCGGCGGGCCTGAAGAGCGGGTTCGCGCGTTTGGTGGTGGTGCTGGGTCACGGATCGACCAGTCTCAACAACCCGCATGAATCGGCGCATGATTGCGGCGCCTGTGGGGGGCGCCGGGGCGGGCCCAACGCCCGGTTGTTCGCGGCCATGGCGAACCGCGCGGAGGTTCGCCTGCTGCTGCGGGAGAGGGGCATCGATATTCCCCCGGACACCTGGTTTATCGGCGGCTATCACGATACGTGCAGCGATGACGTGGAACTCTTTGACCTGGATGCGCTGCCCGCAGCCCACCAGGCTGACCTGGAGCGCATTCGCGAAACCCTCGAGATGGCCAAGGCTCGAGATGCCCATGAGCGGGCCCGGAGGTTCGAATCGAGCGCGCCCGGCGCGGATCCCCGCGATGCACTCCGCCATGTGGAAGAACGGAGCGAGCATCTCGCCGAGCCGAGGCCCGAGTACGGGCATTGCACCAATGCCGTCTGCGTCGTCGGCCGGCGCAGCCTCACCCGCGGACTCTTCCTTGACCGGCGGGCCTTTCTGGTTTCCTACGACGCCAATCAGGATCCCGCCGATGAGGATCTGGCCAAACTGATGGGCGCCGTGGTCCCCGTTTGCGCGGGGATCAGTTTGGAATATTACTTTTCCTTCGTGGACAACGACCGCTACGGCTGCGGGACGAAACTCCCGCACAACGTCACCGGCCTGGTGGGCGTGATGGACGGGCACGCCAGCGACTTGCGCACGGGGTTGCCCTGGCAAATGGTGGAGATCCACGAACCCGTCCGCGTTCTCTTCGTCGTGGAGACGACGGCGGAACGGCTGGAGAAGGTGATGGGCGCGAGTCCGGCTCTGAAGCAGTTGGTGGAAAACCGCTGGATCCGGATCGCCGTTATCGACCCCGCATCCGGGCGTGTACATGTCCGGAGAGACGGCGGCTTTGAAGAATTCAACGAGCGTTTGGAGCGTCTTCCAGTGGCGCTTTCCTCCGCCGAATGGTACTCGGGGAAACTTCAGCATCTTCCCATGGCCTGGATTCAGACCTGGTCGCAAACTGCCGCGGGAGGCCAGGTCAGATGAACCTTTCCCAAGTTATCCTGGCTTTTGTCGTACTGTCGCCGGGCGTCGTTTTTGGCGGATTGGCTTTTCTTTGGCTGCTCGGCTGGGTTCCGGGCGAACGCATCGTGTCGAGGATCACGGGGGCTACCTTTTCCGCTTGTGTGCTGGCGCTGGCGGCGCTGCTTTGGAAACTCGGTACCGGCGGGGAAAACTTCGCGGGCGGGTCTCCGGCCGTGGTGGTGACGTTCGGCAACTGGTTTGCGGTGCACGATTACCACTTCCCACTGGTGCTGATGGTGGATCGCCTGTCGCTGCCGTTCCTGGCCATGACGGTGATGCTTTCGGGGCTCATCGGACAGTTCTCAGCCACGTACCTTCATCGGGAGCGCGGCTTTTTCCGTTTCTTCCTTTTGCTCCACCTCTTCGCGTTCGGATCGCTGCTCGCATTCGCCGCGGGCTCGCTCGATCTGCTTGCCGCCGGATGGGAGATTGTAGGCATCACCTCGGTGCTGTTAATTGCGTTTTTCCAGCTTCGCCCGGCTCCGGTGGAGAACGGTCTCCGTGTGTTTGCCGTTTACCGGGCCTGCGACATCGGATTGCTGGTGGGGATTTTCGCCATGCATCACTGGGCGGGAACGGCCGCATTCGACAGCGGGTTCCCGGTGCTCACCGGCGCGGAAGCTGTAACCATCTGCCTGTTGTTACTGCTGGCGGCTTCGGGAAAGGCGGCGCAGGTTCCATTCTCGGGATGGCTTCCCCGGGCAATGGAGGGACCAACTCCATCGAGCGCTATCTTCTATGGCGCAATCTCGATCCACGCCGGCGCCTATCTGCTGCTGCGTGTGCAACCGGTGCTCGCGCAATCGACGCTGGCCTCGTCCCTGGTGGTGTTGACCGGGGTGATGACGGCGATCCATGGCACCATCGCCGGCCGCGCCAGCGCCGACGCCAAGACTTCGCTTGCCTACGCCTCATTGACGCAGGTGGGCGTGGTGTTCGTGGAAATTGGAATCGGATGGACCTCCATTGCAGTGGTTCATATTCTGGGACACGCCACAGTCCGCACCATGCAGTTTCTTCGCGCTCCCTCCATGCTGCATGACGATCACCAGATGCGCTCCGCCCTTGGAGGAGAGATGCCGCACACCGGCCGGCACCTGGAGAGCATGCTGCCGGAAGGCGTTCAACTGTGGCTGTACCGTTGGGCTTTCGACCGCGGCCACCTGGACACCATCCTTGACCGTTGGGTGATTCATCCGTTGATCGAGGTTTCGCGGGGCCTGGCGAAGCTGGACCACATCGGGTCGCCTCGGTTGCGGCGTGACAGGATGGCGGTTCTCGTAGCTGATCCCGCCCGGCAGGGGGGCGATTGATGACACTGCCCGTGGAGATGAGCAGCGCACTGCTGCTTCGCGGCGTCGCGATTGCGGTTCCGTGGTTTGCGGCTTTCCTGGTGGCCGTGTATCGCAGGCAGGCACGCGCAGCCGGTTTTCTGGCGGCGCTGGTGGCTGTGGCGGCATGCGCACTCCTGCTGGCGGCTGCCCCTGCCGGTGAGTCCTTGTACCAGGCTTTAATGCTGTTGTACTCCTGCCTGACCTTGGGGGCCACAGTGGTGCTGCCGCGCCGCGATTGCAGCCCGGGAACCGTCGCCGGAATCCTCCTCATGCTCGGCGCCACGCTGCTTGCCTATTCGGCGGAAAACCTGCTGGTCCTGCTGGCCGCCTGGATTGTGTCCATCATTCCTTTCTTCGTGCCGCGGTGGTTCCAAGCCGGCGGTTGGCGCCCGAGGGTAGGCTTGCTGCTGTCGGCTCTCGCACTGGCGGTTGCCACCGGCCTGATCGCCGCCAACAGGCATGCGCTGTCGATTGATGACCTGAGAGGGAGAAGCCCTGGAGGAACGTTGGTGTTCGGGCTTCTGGTGGCCGCCGTCATATTCCGCAAAGGGATCCTGCCCGCACACGCCTGGGTGGCCGATGCCGCCGAGGGCGGCCCGGCAATCCCCACGGCGCTGCTGCTGAACGGCCACTTCGGAGCCTTGCTCGCGGCCAAGCTGATTGTGCCGTTGTTCCCCGTTACTCCAGGCAACCTTGTGCCTGTCCTTTCCTATCTGGCCATGGCCACTGCGCTCTATGTCGCCATCCGCGCCCTCACTGAGAATTCACCGCGCCGGCTGCTGGCGTTTCTCGCATTGAGCCAGTCCGCCGCCATCCTGGCCGGGCTCGAGAGCGGGACCGCGGAAGGAGTGACGGGAGCGCTGGTCCACTGGTTCGTGGTGACGGTGTCGACGGTGGGCCTCTTCGCGATTTTGCGGCTGCTCGAAGTGCGTTTTGGGGAAAACCTGACGGCGAGCAAGCACCTGGGGTTAGCCGAACACGCCCCGCGGCTGGCAGTGTTCTTTTGCGTATTCGGGTTGGCGCTGGTGGGCCTGCCTGGCACGCTGAGCTTCTGTTCGGAAGACCTGTTGATCCATGGAACACTGCTGTCGCATCGATTTGTGGGAGTGCTGCTGCCCATCGCCACGGCGATGAACGCCGTGAGTGTGTTTCGTTTGTTCACGCGCTTATTTCTGGGCAAGCGGCGCACCGGGTTTACGGCGATGGCCGACGCGCTGCCCCGCGAGAGGTGGATCCTGGCGGCGGGTGTGTTGTTCGTGGTACTGGGAGGATTGTTTCCGAATGTATTCGTGGCGCAGCGCTCGGCGGAGGTGGCGGCGGCACGGGCGTTTCCCGGCGTATTGCCGGGTTCGGGGGGCGCGCGCTGCTGCCGGTAGGCGTTGTTTCGTCAGAGCGGCGCGCCGCGGCCCTCCCGCTTGTATTTTTCTAGCAGCCATCCTCCAGCAAACCGGAATCTTCCGAGCCATGCTTCGGGGAACGCCGCGTATCAGACTCGATCCGAGGAAGGGCTTCTGCGGAATTGTCATAGATGCAGAGGAGGTCGACGCGTCTGTGCCGATTCTCCTCGAAG
>JADLBG010000011.1 GCA_020847895.1 Bryobacterales bacterium | reverse complement strand
TCACCATGGAGCAATACATCTTCTCGGCCAGTGAGATCGGCCGGCAATTCGCGGAGGCGTTCGCGGCCCGCGCGCTCGACGGGGTCAACGTGAAACTTCTGCTCGATGCCGTGGGGGCGGCGAACATTGGGAGCGAGATTCTCCGTATCCTCACCGCGGCAGGATGCGAGATCCGCTGGTACCGCCCCATCCGCTGGTACGATCTGCATCGCGTCAACCACCGCAACCACCGCAAGAGCCTCATTATCGACGGGCGGATTGCCTTCACCGGCGGGGCGGGAATTGATGACCACTGGCGCGGAGCGGCGCGCAACCCGTCCGAGTGGCGAGACCTGCAGATTCGGATGGAGGGGCCGGGGGTGGTCCCGCTCCAGACCGGGTTCGCTTCGAACTGGCTCGAAGCCACGGGCGAAGTAATCACGGGGCCGGAGTACTATCCCGTTCCGGAACCCTTGGGCCCCGTGGAACTGCAAACGGTGCTCAGTTCCCCCAAGGGAGACCAATACACCGCCTCCATCCTCTATGCGCTGGGTATTCTGTCGGCGCGACAATGCATCTACATCGCCAATCCGTACTTCGTCCCCGGTCCGCTCGCCATTGAGAGGATCGAGGAAGCCGTCGAGCGCGGAGTCGATGTCAAGGTGATGGTCGCCGGCGCGCACAACGATGCGTGGTGGGCGCGGCAGAACAGTGTCCGGCTCTACGGAAGGCTGCTCGAGGCCGGTGTGGAGATTTACGAGTACCTGCCCACCATGCTCCATCAGAAGATGATGCTGGTGGATTACATCTGGGCCACCGTGGGGACCACGAACTTCGACCACCGCTCTTTCCGGTTCAACGAAGAAACGAACGTATGCTTCCATGATCCGGAGTACGTGGATCAACTGCGGAGCATCTTTTACCGCGACCTGGAGAGGTGCCGCCGCGTGGATCTGGCCGAATGGCGCCGGCGGGGGCTGCTCGTGCGCGCCGGGGAGTTATTCGCGTCTTTGCTGCAGGACCAGGTATGAAGACTATCCGTATAGCCACCTATAACATTCACAAGTGCCAGGGAATGGACGGGCGCGTCCGGCCCGAGCGGATCGTACGGGTGCTCGAGGAGATCAACGCCGATGTCGTGGCGCTGCAGGAGGTGCACAGCGTCGAGAACCACCGCGCCGAAGCCGATCAGTCGCGCTATATCGCGGAGGCGCTCGACATGCGCTTCATTCACGCCGAAGCGCGCAAGTTGCATGGGGGCGCCTACGGCAACGTTCTGCTTTCCCGATTTCCCGTCGATAGCCACCACAACGTCGACATCACCCATACCGGCAGGGAAGAGCGCAGCGTGCTGCGGGCGGACATTGCGGTGGAGGGGCGCTCGCTGCACTTCTTCAACCTGCACCTGGGAACGGGATACTTCGAGCGGCGCTTTCAGGCGCGGGCGTTGATGGAGCATCGTGTTCTCCGCGCGCCGGATTTAAGCGGCGAGCGCATTGTGATGGGCGATCTCAACGAATGGACCCGCGGCCTGGTCACCCACACCCTGACCGAAGAACTGCGCCGCGTGGATCTGGAACTGCCGTTGTTCCGCCGCCGCACCTATCCGGCGCTGCTTCCGTTTCTTCACCTGGATTACATCTACTACGAACACACCCTGCGGGCCAGGGACGCGTTCTTTCATCACAGCCGGCTGTCGCTGATCGCTTCCGATCACCTGCCGCTGGTGGCGGATTTTGACCTGTAGAGACAAAAAAACCGCCACGCCTCCCGGCCTCTTGCGGACCGGGAGGCATGGCGGATCGGAGTAGGCAGCGTCAACGGGATTCTATTGCGAGGAACAGCGTGCTGCCGCCGCGGTTCACTTTCAGCAGTACGGTGCCGCTGGCATGGGCCACCGCTGTCTGGAATTCATTCACATTGTTGATCTTCTGATGATTCACTTCCTGAATGACATCGCCGCTCGCCAGTCCGGCCGCCGCGGCGGCGCTGGCCCCATCCACATCGGTCACCACGACGCCGGTGGTAGTGGCCGGCAGATTGAGGCTGCGCAATGTCTGTGGATCGAGATTCTGCACGCTCACACCGTCCATCAGACCCGTTCCGGGTTGCTCCTGGCCCGAGCGCCCCATCTTGGCGGATCCGTAGTTGGCCGGCATTTCCTCGAGCTTCACGGGAATTTCCTTGTACGTCCCGCCGCGCAGCACCTTCAGGTTCACCGTGGCGCCGGGCGGCATCATGGCAATATGCAGCCGGAACTGGTTGTAGTCTTCGATAGGCTTACCGTTGACGGCCACCAGCACGTCGCCGGACTGGAGTCCTGCCCTGGAAGCTGGCGTATTCGGGGTCACATCCGCCACGACAGCGCCCATCGTTTCCTTCAGACCGAAGCCCTTGGCCAGCGCCGGGGTTACGGGCTGGAGGGAAACGCCTAGGTAGGCGCGGGTTACTTTACCCTTGGTGACAATCTGATCCATCACATTGCGCGCCAGGTTGGAAGGAATGGCGAATCCCACGCCGTTGTTGCCGCCGGAGTTCGGGGAGATGATCGCCGTGTTGATGCCGACCAGGTCGCCCTGCGAGTTGACAAGCGCGCCTCCGGAATTACCGGGGTTGATGGCGGCATCCGTCTGGATAAAATCTTCGTAGTCCTCAATTCCGAGGTTGCCCCGGCCTTTCGCACTGACAATGCCGAGTGTCACTGTCTGGCCGACGCCGAACGGGTTGCCGATAGCCAGTGCGTAATCGCCGACTTCCACCTTCGAGCTGTCACCGAAGGTTAGCGTCGGCAAATCCTTGGCGTCAATCTTCAAAACCGCAAGGTCAGTCTTGGCGTCGGCGCCGATGAGTTTGGCCTTGAATTCGCGTTTGTCGGAGAGCGCCACGGTAATGGTGGTCGCCTTCTCGACGACATGATTGTTGGTCAGGATGTAGCCATCATGAGAGACAATGACGCCCGAGCCGAGGGAGTGTTCCCGTTCGCTCTGGGGCGGCCGCTGGCGCGGCATTCGGCCGAAAAACTGCTCAAAGAACGGGTCATTGAAAGGTAGTCCGAAATCGTTACTCGATACTTTGACTATCTTCGAGGTGGAGATGTTGACGACAGCGGGTAAATCTCGTTTCACAACCGCGCGGAAGCCTTCCGCCGGCTGTGCCGTTTGAGGAGAGCGTACGGAAATCGCCGGAGGCGCCTGCTGCACCTGAGACTTATGTTCAGTAACCGCTCCCACGACTGCGCCTATTCCGAAAACCGCGAGGAGTCCGCCAATCAGCATCTGATGACGGAACCTCGATCCAATTTGAGTCATTTGTTTTCCTCCTGGTGGAACCGTCAGTTGACTACTGCGTCCACATTAATGGACGTTTCAGGGAGGGTTTCGACTATACAGGCTTGGCGGTATTTCGGACCGGGATGACGGTGGAAATGGGCCGATCCGTAGCGCCACAGGAATATGACTTTCCCCATCTCGTGAATATGAATAAATTAACCACTTTTTCCGTGGATTGCAGCGTTGACGGCGCCTGGAAGCGTCTGCTAACGTGAGGATGAATTTCTTGTTGGCATTCCGAAGCGATGAGCCAAAGAACGGGGATCTTCTTCATTTTTCTGTGCATGGCCCATTCGGCGGAGGCCGCGCCCACTTCGGTCACAATAGACGCCACCCCGAATCCCGCCCGGTATGGGGCCCCTGTTACGCTTACAGCCTCGGTTGACCCGGTGTCAGCGACGGGCCTGGTGACGTTTTATCAGGACGTCTCCTTCATCGGAACGGCGCCAGTCTCCGGTGGTACCGCATCCCTCACTACTGTGCAGCTTGCGCCGGGCGCGCGGCGCGTGAAGGCTTTCTACGGAGGCGACACCGCCTTCCACCCATCTGTGTCCGGCCCTATCCGGATGACGGTCAACGCTGCGCCGGCACAAGGCTTTGATCGCATCATGACGCCGCTTGATGCAAGCCTTCAGTCCTCCTTACTCGCGGCTGGCGATTTCAACGCGGACGGCAAACTCGACGTTGCCGGCGCTGATAACTATGCGCGAGTGGTCCGTATTTTCCTGGGGAAGGGAGACGGGGCATTCATCAAGGGGGGTGTCTACACGTTCGGTTCGTCTACTGGCTTCATGGTATCCGCCGACTTGAATGGGGATGGAACGACTGACCTTGCCGTCGCTGCGCCTGAGCAGTCCCTAGTCTGGATATTCCCCGGCAACGGAGACGGATCATTCGGCTCGGCGATGAGCCTCGCTTCCGGCGGCCCAACCACACATCTGGTCGCAGCCGATTTGAACCGGGACGGTCTTGTCGATCTCGCACTGTCCAATCCCTACGGCTCGGCGGCGAATGTAAGCGTCCTGTTCAACAAGGGGGCGGGCTTGTTCACCGCTCCAGTGCTTTTCCCCCTCAAGCCCAGTACTGGTGCTCTCGCCGTGGCAGACTTCAATCTCGACGGGTTCCCCGATCTTGCCGCCGCCAGCGGAAGGGAAGGCTTCGAGATTCTGCTTGGCAAGGAAGGCGGCACATTTGAGCAGTTGAGCACCAATCCAACATTTCCGTCGGACTTGCGAGCCCTCGCTACAGGAGATTTCCAGAATGACGGCAATCCGGATCTGCTGATCAGTCATTATGGCGGGATTTCCATGCTTGCGGGCAATGGGGATGGCACGTTTGCCGAACCTGTGCTGTTCGACCAGATACGTGGGAGCTACCAACTCACCGTCATGGATGTGAATGGCGATGGCCTCGATGACATCGTTGCGGCAACCGACATCTCGTCAATCTCTGGTATCACTAGCAGCTTCGCTGTACTCTCGGGGAACGGTGATAGGATCTTTACGCTCAATCCTTACACGAATCGAACTCCATCCAGCGGGTTTCTGATTGCAGGTGACTTCAATGGAGATTCGCGAGTAGACATCATTCAGTCTCTCCCATATTTAACGGTCTTCCCTGCTCTTGGCCCTACGGACCTTGCGGTGGTCATCGAACACTCCGGCAACTTTCAACAGGGCCAGATTGGCCGCACGTTTACAGTGACAGTCCATAACGATGGACCCTCCCCCACCGCCACAGAGGTCCGCGTGGCGTTCCGGCTTCCCGAGGGCATGTCGATGGCCTCGATAGCGGGCCTCGGGTGGAGTTGTTTCTCCGAAAACTGTGCCCGCCTGGATGCGCTCAACCCGGGCGAGAGCTATCCTCCAATCACGTTGCGCGTGAACGTCGCCGTCACAGCGCCCCCTTTCCTCGCGGCGGCCGCCATTGTTTCGGTGCAAGGCATGAGCGACGGGAATCTCACGAACAACGAGGCCTCGGATTTGACGGTCGTGCTTCAGAACCAGAAAATTGTCTTCGGCCGGTTACCCGATCGCGTAGCCGGTGGAGACCCCTTCCCCGTCTCGGCGACAGCCACATCCGGCTTGCCCGTGACGTTCCGGGCAGAGGGTGAATGCTCGATCGACGGCAGCACCGTAACGATAGTGTCCGCCGGCGGTTGCGCGATCACAGCGAGCCAGCCCGGCGATGCCCTCTTTTTCCCCGCGGCGGATGTAGTTCGATCGTTCGTGATTGGCTCCGCCCCTACCTCTGTCACTCTGAACTCGTCACCGAACCCATCGATTGCGGGTGCGCCCGTCACTCTCATCGCCAAGGTCGACCCGGCGAACGCAGGCGGCGCCGTCACCTTCTACGACGGCTCCACGATAATCGGTACCGCGAGCCTCAACGAAGGGACCGCCGCCCTGACCGTGCATCTCCATCAGACGGGCCTGCGTCGCCTTTCGGCCCGGTACCGCGGTTCTGCTTCCTACATAGCCGCTATTTCCGCTCCTGTGCCTCAAACCGTGACTGCAAGCCCTGGCTTTCGCTACGGCCAGTCAATGCTTCCCGTTTTTTTGACGGCCTCCCTTGCCGAACCAGCCATCGGCGATTTCAATGGCGACGGTATCCCTGATATCGCCACCGCAACCACAAGGCTTGTCAAAGTATTTCCCGGCGCCGGAGGCGGCGCGTTCGGCGCCGAACGCGACTCCGCCGGTCATCCGTTTTCCTACCCTCCAAAGCGGGCGGTGGCGGCTGATTTCGATGGCGACGGGAATCTGGATCTGGCAATTGCCGGACTCGGGTCCAATCCACAGCCGGCCTACAGTCTCAGTATCTATTCCGGTAAGGGAGACGGCACATTCCGGGCTGCTGCGAGCTATCCAGCATCGTCAGCTTCGCTGACCGTGGCCGACTTTAATTCCGATGGGTTGACCGATCTTGCGATCGCTTCCCCGAAAACCGGCAAGGTCATATTGTTCCTCAGCAAAGCCGGTGGAGAGTTCGATCCAGCGATTGAATATGCGGTGGGATCCCCGGCGGCTGGAATGGTGCTCACCACAGCCGATGTCAACCAGGATGGAGCAGTTGACATTGTCGCTGCCTGGGACGTCTCCAGTTCCGCTGAAACACAAGTGAACATCCTGCTGGGCAACAATGACGGGACCTTTGCGCTTTCACCAGCGGCTTGTCTTGACCGCGTGCCAGGAGGCTACACGGCCGACCCCGGTGCGATGATCGCGGCAGACTTGAATGGCGACGGTCTACCGGATCTCGTAATACAGGGCGGCTTCTCATACGGGATTGACCGGTGCTCCCTCGCCGTCTTTATCGGCGCGGGTGGGGGCGAGTTCCAGCCACCCGTTCACTATCCCTGCAGCCGTACGTCCGCCGTTTCCGCCAACGGCTCCCCGGCCGGATTGGTGAGTGGCGATTTCACTGGCGACGGGAAGGCTGACATCGCCGCGTTGTATGTTTACGTTTCAGGATTCGTGCAGATTTTCCCAGGAAATGGTGACGGCACGCTGCAGGCATCCGCCGTTCATGAGTCCGCGGATTTCAGGCTGCCCGGTGGTATCGCGGCAGCGGACTTGAACGGAGACGGAAAACTGGATTTGGCGTCGGCGATGCCGAGCGGTGTCTATGTCCTGACCGCCAATCCCGCACCATTCCTTCGCGCCGCGATCACGCACAACAATGATGTCAGCGTAGGGAACGGAGTCCGCTACACAACTACGATAAGCAATGCCGGCAATGCGCTTCGGACAGCTTCCATGGTTTCTGTAAGCCTCTCCCCGCCGGATGGAGCCAGAGTCATATCGATCACTGCACCCGGTTGGAATTGTTCGGCAAATACCTGCACCCGTGCTGACGTTCTGGATCCGGGCGCCGCATATCCGCCAATTTCCATGCTGGTGGACCTCAGCTACGTATCTCAGAACAGCCCGCCGGCACGGGTGGTAGTCTCGGGTGGAGGGTCCCCTCCGAGCGAGGCCATGGACATCATGGGGCGGCAGCCCTGAATTTTCTACTCCACCCCCGCCGCCGCCTTCCAGCACCGCGTACAGAAGCGTCCCTCTTTGAGATCCAGGCGCTCGATTGTCGTGCTCGAGGACATCGCGCAGCGCCAGTCCTGGCAATGCCGCAGCCCGAAGGTGTGCCCCAACTCGTGCAGCGCTTCCTTCACCAGCCTTTCGCCGAACAGATCCTCATCCGGCGGCAGGCCGTAAAACTCCTGCCGCAGGCGGTGGGCGGAGAGCACCGCGCAACGCCCCGCCAACTGCGCTTCGCCGTAGACGAAGGTGAAGATGGGCACATAGAGGTCCACCGAAGTCACGCCGAGCAGGCGGACGCCATCTCCGCGGACAGAAGACAGATGCCGGAGCAGGGATGTGGCATGGTATTGTTTCCGCACGGGATCGAAAGCAAAGCCCGGATCCAGCCGGCCGTCGCGGACGCGAACGCCCACCCGCAGCTCCCGCGCCAGGCGCGCCGCCAGTTGATCGAGCGCCTCGATGCCCACGCCTTCACCGATGCCCACCACCTGGATCACTTTGCACCGTAGCGCTTCAGCTTCGCATACAAAGTCGTCCGGTCAATCCCCAGGCTTCGCGCCGCTTTCGAATGGTTGCCCTCGCACTGCTCCCACACGGCGAGAATGTGAGACTTCTCGACTTCCTCGAGCGTCTGACCCGCCGCCGGCGCTGCCGGTCTCCTCCGTCCCAGGAAGGCAAACGCCTCTTCATCGAGGACAGGCCCGCGCGTCACCACCAGCGCCCTCTCCACGGCGTTCTCGAGTTCTCTCACATTGCCGGGCCAGTCATACGCCGTCAGCAGTTCGACCGCGGCCGGCTTCAACTCAGGCAGCGCTGTACGGTTCGTCGATACGCATAGCCGCTTGAGAAAGTGTTCGGCCAGCAGCGGGATATCTTCGCGTCGTTCGCGCAGCGGAGGCATGTCGACGCACAGCACGTGCAGGCGGTAGTAAAGATCGGGGCGGAACGCGCCGGCCTGCACCAGATCTTCCAGCTTCTTGTTCGTCGCGGCGATGCAGCGGAAATCCACTTTGATGGTCTGGTTCCCGCCGACGCGGACGATCTCTTTCTGTTGCAGCACCCGCAGAAGGTCGGTCTGCATCCGGAGGCTGATGTCGGCGATCTCGTCAAGGAACACCGTCCCGCCGTCAGCCGCCTCGAACTTGCCCTTCTTGCGGTACTGGGCGCCGGTGAATGCGCCGCGTTCATGTCCGAACAGTTCGCTCTCGAGCAGCGTGTCGGTGAGGGCGCCGCAATGGATCACCACCATCGGCATGTTCCGGCGCATGCTCCGGTGATGGATGGCGCGCGCCACCACCTCTTTTCCCGTCCCGCTTTCGCCCGTGATGAGCACCGTGGAATCGGTGGGCGCGGCCATGTCGACGAACTCCCTCAGCCGCTCGATGGCCGCGCTTTGCCCGATCAGGTCCGGAGCCGGATTGATCTCCTCCATGCTTTCGCGCAATTGCTCCAGTTCCCTCCGTGCCCTGTTGTGCGCAATGGCGTTGCCCACGGCATGCGAGAGTTCATCCGGATCCACGGGTTTGGTGATGTAGTCGTAGGCGCCCTGCTTCAATGCCCGCACCGCCGTCTCCACGGCCGCGTATCCGGTCATGATGATCACGGGCAGGCTCGGATCGGCCTCTTTCAGACGGCCTTGCAGTTCCATTCCATCCATGCCGGGCATCTTGATATCGAGCAGGGCCAAGTCGAACGGGCGCCGCGCCAGCGCAGCCAGGGCCTCTTTCCCGTTCGCCGCCGTCTGCACCTGATAGCCCTCGTCCGCAAACCACTGCTCCAGGGACTCCCGGACTACAGGTTCATCGTCCACAATCAGGATCGCTCCTCGCGAACTGTTCATTGTTTCTCTCCCCGCGCCTGGGCCATCTCCGCCGCGGCAACAGGCAGATGAATGACGAACTCACTGCCCTGTCCCACCTGCGAAACCAACTCGATATGGCCGCCGTGCTGCTCGACAATCCCCAAGGCAATGGCCAGTCCAAGCCCCGTGCGCTGTCCGTCTTCCTTGGTGGAAAAGAACGGCTCGAAGATTCGGTCCCGCAACTCGTCGGCAACCCCGGGCCCGTTATCGCGCACCCGCATCACCAGTTCCTGCCCCGCCCTTTCCGTGGAGATTACTACCTGTCCGCCTTGCGGCATCGCGTCGCCCGCATTCACGAGCAGCGCCAGCAGCACTTGCTGCAGTTGCCCCGCGTCGCCGCGCACCGCCACGCCGCCGTCGTCGAGTTCCACCCGCAAATCGATGTTCTGCAACTCGAAGGAATGCCCCACCAGCGCCACCGCGCGCCCGACGACGGTGTCCATGGCAACCTCTTCCATGCGCGGGGGCGCCTGCCTCGAAAACATCAGCAGGTTCTTTACAATTTCTCCGCAGCGCTGGCTCTCGCGCTCCACCGTATCGAGGCGCCCTGTGAGTTTCGTCTTCTGCTCCGCGGCCAGTTCCGAGCCGCTGACCATTTTCTTCGCCAGCCGCGCGTTGGTGAGAATTCCGAATAGAGGATTGTTGATCTCGTGCGCCACGGTGGCCGCCAGCTTTCCCACGCTGGCCAGTTTCTCGCTCTGGAGAAGCGAATGATGCGCCTGCTCGAGTTCCCGGCTCTTGCGTTCCACCCGCTGCCCCAGCGTCCGCGTCCACTCTTCAATTTCCGTCCGCGCCGACTTCAATTCCTCCATCATGTGGTTGAACTCGCCCGCCACCTGCCCGATCTCATCCTGTGACCTCACCGGTATGGCGCGCTCCAGATCTCCGGCGGCAACGCGGCGGATTCCCTTCACCAGATCCTGTACAGGCCGGTACACCATCAGCCAGATGAACAGGATGCTCGAGACCACCACCAGGGCCACGGCCGCGGCGGTGAACCGGGCCAGCAGCCGGTTGTGCTCGGCCATCTGCGCATCCACGGCGGCCAAAGACAAGTGCGTGTCAATCACTCCCAGCACCTTCTGCTCGCGCGGATGCACGTGACATTCCGCCGACCAGCAATCCTGCTGGTTCTCGATAGGCATGATCACACCCAGCACGCGTTCGCCTCCGGCGGCAAAAACGCGCGCCCGGTCGGCCCGCTTCAATTTTTCGATGGGGGCGGCCTGCGCATGGCAGCCGTAACAGGCTTCGGCAGTCTTGTCCACCACGCGATGCAGTTCGGCATCGTCGGTGGAGACCCGGATCTCGCCCGTCTTGCTGAAGATCCTCACCCTCCGGATGCCGGGCTCGCTGCCCACGTCGCGAATCATGCGGTAGAGCGCCTCACGGTCGTTGCGCAGCATCTGGTAGCGCGCGCTGCGCCGGATGATATCGCCCACACGTTCGGCGCTGGCCGTCACCAGTTGCTCGGCGTTGCGGCGCTCCACGCGCAGCAACTGCCAGGCATACACACCGAAGACCAGCGCCGTTGCCAGCATCAATCCAATGGCCAGCTTCACTGCCAGTTTCATAAAAGCGCCACTCGAAACGGCGCGCCTCAGGCAGCGCGCGCCGTTACCAACTTCTCTCCTGCCGCGTGTTCCTGCTCTTCAAATACCGGCAACTGCCGGACCGCCAGACGGAACAATCCGAATCCCACGGCAATGATGCATAACGTGACGGCGATCTCCGTCCACTTCGGGAAATACGAGACGCCCGCGGCGCGCTCGATGCCCGTCACGCTCACGTTCAGCCGGTTGGTCACGAAGCCGAAGATCACCATGATGGCTGCCCAGTAGAGGGTCCGCGGATTGCGCCGCACCCTGCTCTGGAACAACAGGACCAATGGCAGCCCCATCAGTCCCATCTCGAGCAGGAACAGGTACGTTTCCACGCCCGGTTCGGCCAGCCGCGCAAACATCTTCCGGTTCCAAAGGTCCATCAGCCGCATCGCCAGATAGGTGCTCTGCACCACGGCCAGCACCCGCGCCAGGCTGCCGAGCAGGGGCGTCTCCAAATGGCGTCCGAACGCTTTGCTCGATTGCCACGACTCGAAGATGGTCATCGCCAGGCCCACGGCAACGGCCGAGGTGAAGAAGAACAAAGGCAGGTAAGGCGAATACCACAAGGCGTTCAACTTGTGCGGCGTCAGCAGGAAAAGGCTGCCGAGCGACGACTGGTGGAGCGTCGAGAGGATGACTCCCGCAATCATCAGCGGCACCGAAATCGTCCGCATCCAATTCAATCCCACCTTCCACCGCAGTTTCTCGAACACAGCAGGGAGGAACTCCAGAAACAGCACCGTCGTGTACAGCGTCACGCACCAGCCTACTTCGAACATCACCGAGCGCGGATTCCACATGACCAGCGGGTGCCAGATCCGGTCCGGCCGCCCGAGGTCGAATAGCAACGCCAGAATGACAAGCAGATAGCCCAGGAATGCGGTCAAGACTGCCGGCCGCAGGATGGGCTTGTATTTTTCGATGTTGAAGATATGCACCGTGGCTACCAGAGTGAACCCGCCGGCCGCCAAACCGACCCCGCACAACACGTCGAATCCGATCCAAATGCCCCACGGAAACGCATCACTCAGATTGGTCACCGCGCCCAGTCCGCCGCTGAACCGCAGCCAGCCTGCATACAACCCGGCCGCTATCAGAACGTAAAACACCAGATGCCAGAATCTCACCCGAGGGCGGGTCATCATTATGGCTGTCATGATCTTCTCCCTTCCGCCTTGGCCACTTCGTCCCTGCGGTGCGTAATCCAATACACCCCGCCCAGAAGCACGCTGCCCACCGAAACCAGGCTCGGTATCGTCTCGAGCGCTTTCCATGTCCTCTGCGGCAGCGCTTCGCGCGGCAGATTCGCCGGCAGTCCCAACTGCTCGAAGGGCACGGCGGCAATCATCAGGACCGAAGTTCCACCCACCTCGTCAATCCCGTAAATCTTCTGGTAATAAGCATCGGGCGCCTCCGCCAGCCGCTTGTTGGCGAGAGCGATCATCGCCTCCCGCTCTCCGCAGACGGTCGCCTCGTTCGGACAAGCCTCGGCGCACGCCGTGGGTTTCCCCGCGGTTTGGCGCTCCACGCAAAGATTGCACTTCTTCACCTGCGGCAAGACGGCGTTCCATTCATAGGAGGGGGCCTGAAAGGCGCACGCCACCATGCAGTAGCGGCACCCCATACATCGCTCCGCCTCGTAGACCACCGCCCCGGAGGCTGTCTTTTGCAGCGCCCCCACCGGACAGGCGGAGACGCACGCCGGGTCGTTGCAGTGCATACACATGCGCCGCACGAACTTGTCGCCTTTCGTTTGTACGGCGGTCAGCTTGTGCGCCGAAAGCTTCTCCTCCGCCGCGATCTTTTCGTTGTAGGGGTTCTTCCACTTCTCCGCGCATGCTGCTTCGCAATTACGGCAACCCACACATTTGGCGCTGTCAAAAAGAATTGCGTAGGCCATGGTCATGCTCTCCTTAGAGGAAGAACTCTTTCGTCAACTGCTGCCAGTTCACTTCCGGCAGGGCTTCGGCCAGATCGTCCACCGGCCGGCCGGGATCGGCTGCCACCGCCCCCGCCAGGTCGGGTTGCCGCGCATACAGGCGCTCGGCAACATTCTCCATCCATCCGCGGATCAAGTCGCGGGGAATCAGGTTGCGGGCCGTACCCTCTTCGTCGGGCACGTGCATCGTCATCAGCCAGCCCTCTCCGTAGGGATCGCGCCGCGGCAGGGATGGATCTCTCAACACCTCCGTGTTGACCTCTAGCACTTCGCCTTCCATTGGGGAAACCATCTCTGTAGACTGACCTTGCCGGAACAGCTTCCAAGCCCGCTGGCCCTGCCTCACCCACTGGCCGGGCTTCGGCAACTCGACGGAGTCAATGCTGCCCGCCAGGCGGGCGGCAAAATCGCTGATGCCCACCCGCATGACATTCTTCCGCTCGCGCAAGGCCCACCCGTGCCCGGGGTGATAGCGCAAGCGATTGGGCAAGTGGAACCCATACACGTATTCGCCATCCCGAACCGGTACTGCCTCCGCGGCGGGCTCTTCCACCGCCGCCTTTCCACGCGTCAGCACCCAGTCGACAAGCGCGAATACCAGAAACATCGCTAGAACAAATAGGACCGTCATTGGAGTCCCCTTTCCGATCTGCGGGGAAAAAGCCGCAGTCGGTTTGAGTGAATGCACTCCGAGCCCCAATCTTCGGGCGGTTTGTATTCAATCAGTTACCCCTGTCTCTTAATTTCCATCCTTGCCGTGGAATTCGCCACATGTGTCGAGAAACGCGACAATAGCCGTATTTTCAGTGGGTTACACCTGCGGGAAAACACAACACCGGGTTGTTGGAAGATCCTACACGAAACACTCTCCTCTCTCTGGTTGCCGAATTGCACTCCAACGGGCATGGCACCGCTTGGAATTTTCCTCATTGCGCTGATCAGCGCTGCTTCCCTGGCGTCCGCCCAGCAAGCACCCCTCGATTGCAATTCCTGCCATGACACTTCCAAGCAACTCTCCAAGTCCGTCCATGGCTCGCTGACTTGCGACACCTGTCATGACCAGGTCACGGCCTATCCCCATCCCGCGAATGTGCCCAAGCCTGCCTGCGCTTCCTGTCATGACACGCAGGCCAGCGGACAGACGAAAAGTATCCACGGCCAGGAGTTGAGGAAGGGAAATGGGGCGGCGCCGGAGTGTATCTCCTGCCATGGGGGAAGCCACGAGATTCAGAAAGCTACCACCGAAGCGTTCCGGAAAGCGGTTCCCGACACCTGCGGCACGTGTCACAGTGATGTTGCCGCGCGTTACAAGGCCAGTGTTCACGGCACTGCCGCCGCCAACGGCGTCAAGGATGCGCCGATATGCACGGACTGCCATGGCGAGCACTCCATTCTGGCCAAGACGCAGGCGGCCAGTCCGGTGAATAAGAACAACATCCGCGAAACCTGCGGACGCTGCCACGGGGACGTGCGCCTGGCGAGCCGGTTCGGCCTGCCGCCGGACCGCCTCACTACATTCGATTCCTCCTTCCACGGGCTTGCCGCCAAGGGAGGGACGCAAGCCGTTGCCAATTGCGCCTCCTGCCACGGCTTTCACGACATCCTGCCCTCCTCGGACCCGAAGTCAATGACGAACGCGAAGAATCTGCCGCAGACCTGCGGCAAGTGCCATCCGGGAGCCGGAACGCGTTTCGCCATCGGCGCCATCCACTGGCTGGAAGGCAATAAGGAACCCGGCTTCGTACGTTACGTCAGGCTTTTC
The DNA here is from genome assembly GCA_020847895.1 of Bryobacterales bacterium. Taxonomy (GTDB): domain Bacteria; phylum Acidobacteriota; class Terriglobia; order Bryobacterales; family Bryobacteraceae; genus CADEFT01. Next base: position 304 of record JADLBG010000011.1, on the reverse strand, counting down.
TACATTGGCGTCATCCCCCTCACCATTGGTTTGATGATTCTCCACCACGGCGGCGACTGGGTCCGCAAACTCATCCGTCTGCGCTTCCGGCCCGTGTCTCATGCCCGGCTGCAGCCAGGATCATCAGGCGAATTGCGCATGTACCCCTTCGAGAGAGTCCAGCACGCCATGCTGGCGATATCGTTCATCGTGCTTGCCTGGACCGGTTTTGCGCTCAAGTACCCCAACTCGGCCTGGAGCGCGCCGCTGCTTGCGTGGGAGTCGTCATGGCCCGTGCGAGGCACGGTGCACCGCATCGCCGCCG
>JADLBG010000010.1 GCA_020847895.1 Bryobacterales bacterium | reverse complement strand
CGCCTGCTCGACGGGGCGCACTTCGGCGACAAACCTGTAACCGACCGTCGGCACCGTCTCGATGTATCGCGCCTGCCGCGCATCGTCTCCCAACGCCTTGCGCAACTGGGCGACCACCCGTGTCAACGCATTGTCCGTAACAAATGCCCCGCTCCACACTTCCTGGAGCAATTCCTCTTTCGTCACCACGCGGTTGGCATTGCGGGCCAGATACGCCAGGACTCGAAAGGACCTTGGCTCGATCTCCAGCGCCTCGCCTTCTTTGCGGATTTCGAGCTTCTCGAAATCCATCGTCACGGTGTCGAATTGTAACTTCCGCGGAGATTCCATGGCCGTTAGAAAAACATCAGCCTTTCCTCACCACCATCATGAGGCCTTTGCCGCACACTCCCCTCAGAGGATACCGGCGTGGGGCAACAACTTCTTTTCATATGGATGCTTCTGGGGTCAGCCACGGCGCAGGCACAAAGGACACTGCCATTGCGGCGCGCCGGCTCCCATCTTCTGGTGGACGGCGTCTGGGTCAATGGGCAAGGTCCTTTTCGCTTCCTTCTGGATACGGGGGCGCAGTCGACGACTCTCGATACCGCAATCGCCGAACGGCTCGGCCTTCGACCAAGCTATCGCGTGGAGGTCATCTCGGTCAATGGTTCGACGCTGGCCCCGGCAACAAGAGTTACAAGCGTTACGTTGGGCTCGGCAACCGCGCTGGACATTGAGGTCGCCTGGTGCAGGCTGCCCGGCTTCAAGGGAATTCTCGGGGAAAGCTTCCTCCGCCGCTTCCGCCATGGGATCGATCTAGGGCGCATGCAACTACATATCGAAGAGAATTCCGAGCCGGCGGGGGTTCGCCTTCCCTTCGAGCCATCCAATGGCCGGCCTTTGGTCCGGCTGGGAGGGTGGCGCCTGGTGATCGACTCCGGCTCGCCGGCGTTGATCCTGTTCCGGAATGTTCCTCCCCTTCCAAATGCCTCCAACGTGACCCTGTCGACGGCCGCCGGAGGCTCTCATGCAGTGTCGGCAATTCTACCAAGCCTGCTTGCCGGCGAATTCTGTCTGAAGAACGTGCGAGTCGTCTCGCAGCCGGATCCGGGTCGCGAGGAAGATGGTTTATTGCCGGTGACGCTGTTCGAATCGGTGTGGGTGAATCCGCGCGAGGGATACGTAATCCTCGAACCGCGGCGGACTACCGCCCGAAGACAAACCGCGACCGCCGCGGATCGGCCGCCCCCTCGAGAACGCCGCTCTCCATCATCCTGATCACCGTGGGCGCGGAGGAATTGCTCCATTCGCCGGTCACCTGCACGCGATGTCCCTTCGCCGCCAGTTCGTCCACCGTCGTTTTGGGGATGCGTCCCTCGAGGTTCAACCGGCCGGGAGTGAAATCGTGCGTCGCGAACGAACTGTAAAAATGCTCGGTCTGGAAGCGAGGGGATTCGGCAGCCTGCTGCGCCGTCATCCCGAATTCCAACATATTCAGCAGCACCTGCAACAGCGCCTGATCCTGGTTGTCGCCGCCGGGAGTGGATAGGGCGATGTAGGGCTTGCCGTCCTTCAGTACAAGAGTGGGGCTGAGGGTCACGCGCGGCCGCTTGCCGGGCGCAAGTTGATTGGCATGTCCCGGCGTCATCACGAAGGATTGCAGTCGCGTGCTGAGCGGGATGCCGGTGTCGCCGGCGATCACCGACGGCAGCCAGGCGCCGCTGGGCGTGGCGGAGAATACGTTCCCCTTGCTGTCCACTACGTTCACGCAGGTGGTGTCCTGCGCCGGAGAGGCTGCGCCGGTTACGGAAGGCGGCGGCAACGGAGGCTGGAAATCGCCGGGCCGGTGCTCCATCGACGCGTGGTTGGGATCGATGAGCTTCCGCCGTTCGGCCGCGTATTCCTTCGACAACAGGATCTCGGATGGAATCTTGCTGAATTTCGGGTCGCCGTAGTAGCGGTCGCGATCCGCGAAACCAAGTTTGGCCGCTTCCACCAGCGTGTGCAGATACTCCGGCGAATTGTGGCCCATCTTCTTCAGGTCGTACCCTTCGAGGATGTTCAGGATCTCGATCATCACGGGGCCTTGTGTCCAGAAGCCCGGCTTACACACCGTATATTCGTGATAGGCGCCGCAGACAGGCTGATCCTCTCCGGCCGCGAAACCGGCCAGATCCTTGCGCGAAATCAGCCCGCCCTTGGCTTCAGAAAACCCGGCAATCCGCCGCGCGATGTCGCCTTTGTAAAAAAGATCCCGCACAGCCGCCAGTTTCTTTTCGCGATTGCCGCGCGTCTTCTTCTCGGCGGCGGCCAATTCGCGCAGGGTCTTGGCGAGCGTGGGCTGCTTGAACACATCTCCAGGCTTGGGGACCTGTCCTCCCGGCATGAAGTACGCCGTCGAGGCAGGCCACAAAGTCAGCATGCGTTGCGTGTTCATGATGAGCTTGGCGTAGATTTCGGGAATCGGAAACTCGTCCGCGTAGCCAATAGCGGGAGCGGCCACTTCGGCAAACGACTTTGTCCCGTACTTGCGCAGGGCAAGGAGGAGGCCATCAAACGCGCCCGGCAGAATCGCTGCTTTGATGCCATCGCTTGGGATGGGGGGCATGTCACCCGCGCGCTCCCATGGTTCGGGCTGCCGGCTGCTGTAGTACTGCACCGTCGCCTTCTCCGGCGCGGTGCCCACGCCGCTGATCACGATCGGCGGCTTCCCTGCCCGCTTGATGATGAGCGGCATCTCGCCGCCAAGACCGAAATGGTCGAGTTCCGTCACCGCGGCGGCAAGCACGGAAGCCACACCCGCATCCACGGCATTGCCGCCCTGAGTGAGGACGCGAAAGCCGGCCTCGACCTCGAAGTTATTGGCGGCAGCCACCATCTCGTGCATTCCGCGCACGGGAGGGAACATTGTACCGCTCTGCGCAAACAGCATGGGGGCGCTGCCGGCGAGGAGAAAGAGGCGCAAAAGGTTGCGGGTTGTCATTGCCGTATCCCTGCATTTTCCAACATCCGGCGGTACTTGCGCAGAAGTTCGTATAACACCACTCCGCCCGCGGTGGCTACGTTGAGCGAGTGCTTGGCGCCGAGCATTGGAATCCGGATGTGCGTGTCGCACAGGGCGAGCAGTTCCGGACGGATGCCGTCCACTTCGTGCCCGAACACCAGGCATACGGGAAACCGGGGCTGCCAGTCAAACAGGTCAACGGCGTGGACGCTGGTCTCGATGGCGGCGACTTCCACCTCTCGCTCGCGCATCGATTCGAGGACGCCGCGCGCATCCCAGCTATGCTGCCAGGGTACAGTCTCCTCAGCGCCCAGCGCGGTCTTGGTGATGGCCTTCTTCGGAGGCCTGCCGGTGATGCCGCAGAGAAAGAGCCGATCGAGGCGCACCGCGTCGGCGGTGCGGAAGAACGAGCCGACGTTGTAGAGGCTGCGCACGTTGTCCAGCAGGACGCAAACCGGGAGAGAGCCGGCAATGCCTTCATAGGCCGCGGCGGCGGCCGTCACCGTGTACGGTAGCCGCTCGCTCACGGGGTAGATCTTCCCCCGATTTCGTGTCTGGTCTTCGTAACCCTCATGAAGAAACTATTGTCGTTGATCGCCAGGCCGCTGTTGGCGGTTGGTCTGACGTGAAGTGAGCCGCCGGGGCTTGGCATGCTACGATTTCCACGATGATTGCTCGCACTGTGTTTTCCCTGCTCGAAGAGGCCGTGAGCAAGTACGGCGATTCGCCGGCGCTGCATCAACCCGTGAGCGAAGAGGGAAAGCGGAAACACAAGGTCGTCACGTGGCGCCAGTTCCGCGATCAGGCAAAGGAGATCGCCGCCGGCCTCCACAGCCTCGGCATCGGGAAAGGGGATGTGGTTGCCCTTCATTCGGAGACGCGCGCGGAGTTCTATCAGGCTGATTTCGGCATCATGGCAACGGGCGGCATTTCGGCGGCGGTTTACACCAGCTATCCGGCGGCGGAACTCGTGAAGACGCTGCGCGCGTCGGCGGCGCGGCTGGTTTTTGTGGACACTCCGAAGTCCCTCAAGGCGCTGATGGGCGGGGGCGCACACGAGTTGGCCGTGCAATGGGTGTTGCTGACAGGCCAGGCCGAAGGTGTCCTCAATCTCGAGGAGTTGCGCGCGGTGGGCCGCGGAGCGATGGAGGAAGACGCCGCCCTGTTTGCGCGCTTCCACACCGCTGTACGGCCGGAAGACAACGCCATTCTCTATCTCACGTCCGGCGCGACAGGCGAACCGAAGATGGGCCTGGTGACGCATGGGGCGCTGGTCGCCAACGTGGACATGGGGCCGAAAGTGATAGACCTCGGCCCGGCGGACGTCATCCTCGCGTTCCTTCCTTCGGCGCACATTGCGCAGCGGGTTGCAATCGAGCTTCTGGGAGTACGCGCGGGCGTTCCTGTCTGGTTCTCCGAGGGGCTGCACCGCCTGCCTCACGAGATGCAGTCCGTCAAACCCACCTTCTTTCTGGCTCCGCCGCGCGTGTGGGAGCGAGTCTACTCGAGCGTGTGTACGGAGATCAAGAAGAAGAGCCCGGCGATGCAGCGATTGTTCTGGGGCGCGCTGGGGCTGAGCCTGCGGGCCATCCGTCGCAAGGCCGAGGGGAAAGGCGTTCCCGCGTGGATGAGCGCTTCGCTGAAGGCGGCCCATCGCGTGGTGTTCACCAGGCTGCGGACGCGATTCGGCGGACGCATGCGGCTGGCCGTTTCCGGCGCCGCGCCATTGGGCAAGGACCTGGCGCATTTCTACGAAGCCATCGGGATGCCGCTCCTGGAAGGCTATGGCCTCACGGAGGGCGGGGTCGCGACTCTGAACCCGCAAGGCCACGCCAAGGCCGGCAGCATCGGCAAAATGCTGCCCGGCGTGCTGTGGAAACTCAGCGAAGAAGGAGAATTGCTGCTGGGGGGGCCGACGATTTTTTCCGGCTACTTCCGCGACCCGGAAGCCACGGCCCAGGTGCTGCGCGACGGCTGGCTGCGGACGGGTGATTTGGCCGAGGTGGATGCGGAGGGTTATTTTTACATCACGGGCCGGAAGAAGGAAATGATTATCTCCTCGAGCGGAAAGAACATTTATCCTTCCCGCATCGAGAATTTATTAAAAATGGAGCCGATTTTCGAGCAGATGATCCTGCTGGGAGACCGCCGCCCGTATGTTTCCGCCCTCTTTACGCTGAATGAGGCGGCGGCCCGTTCGCTGAAAGGGATGGAAGGGCGGAAGCACGCGCCGCCGCGCGAGCTCGCCTCCGCCGAACCCGTGGTGGCCGAGGTGAAGCGCGCCCTGGCGAAGGCGAACAAGCAGTTGGCGCCCTTTGAGCAGGTGAGAAAATACCGCATCCTCGAGAGGCCCTTTTCCATTGAACACGGCGAGCTTACCGCCACCATGAAGGTGCGGCGCGCCAAGGTGGTGGAGAATTTCCACCACGTGGTGAGCGAACTATACGCAGGGAAGGACGAAACCGATTGATGGAAGAACACCCTCTGCCTCCGTGCGCGAAGAGATTGCCGAAGCAGATCACGCAGCACGGAGAAACCCGCGTGGATGACTACTTCTGGCTGCGGGACGGGGATCCGGCCGAGATCCGCGCTTATCTGGAGGCGGAGAATGCGTATACGGAGGCTCTGTTGAAGCCTGCCGAACCGCTGCAGTCGCGGCTTTACGAAGAGATTCTGGGGCGCATCGAGGAGACCGACACATCGGCGCCGGTCCGTCTGCGCGGCTATTTCTACTACACGCGCTCCGAGGAAGGCAAAGCGTATCCCATTTGTTGCCGCAAGCGGGGAAGCATGGACGCCGGGGAAGAGATCCTCCTCGATCTGAACGAACTGGCGAAGGATGAAAAGTATCTTCGCCTGGGGAACTTCAGGGTAAGCCCCGATCAGCGGATGCTGGCCTATTCGCTCGACGTGAGCGGCGATGAGGTGTACATCACCCGCATCAAGAAGCTGGAAACCGGCGCCCTGCTGCCGGATCGCATGGAAAACACGTACTACGGCCTTGAATGGACGAACGACGGCCGCAGCCTCATCTATGTGACCTTGGATGAGGCCAAGCGGCCTTACCGGGCGTGGTTGCACGGGCTGGGCGACACCGCGGGGCCCGACAGGTTGCTGCATGAAGAATTGGATGAGCGGTTTCACCTGACGCTGCACAAGAGCCGCAGCAAACGTTTTCTGTTCCTCGAACTCGACAGCGCTGACACGAGCGAAGTCTGGTACGCCGAAGCCGCGGGCGGCCAAGTGGAGCCGCGCCTGTTCGACGCGCGCCGGCACAACATCGAATATGACATCGAACATCAGGGAGATCAGTTTTTCGTCCGGACCACCGAGGGCGGCCGGAACTTCCGCGTGCTAATGGCCCCCGTCGCCGATCCGCTTCCGGAAAACCGGACGCAAAAAATCGCCCATCGCGAGGATGTCATGGTGGAGTCGGTAGATGCCTTCGAGCGCCACCTGGTGATTACCGAGCGCGAGAACGGACTCCGGCGCCTGCGGATTGAGGACGAGAACGGGGACACGCACTTCGTGGAGATGCCGGAGACTGTTTATACTCTTGCGCCCGACGAAAATCCGGAGTACGAAACCAGTACTCTGCGGTTCCATTACACCTCGCTCGTCACTCCCCTGACGGCCTACGACTACGACATGAAAACGCGAGAGCGGACGCTGGTGAAACAGGCGCCCGTACGGGGAGGCTACGACGCTTCCCTGTATGAAAGCGCGCGCGTCTTTGCGCCCTCCCGTGACGGAACGAAGGCGCCCGTATCCATGGTCTATCGCAAAGAAATGCGCAGGGACGGCGGCAATCCCACGCTGCTCTACGGCTACGGCTCTTACGGCATCAGCATTGACCCCGCCTTCTCTTCCGACCGGTTGAGCCTGCTCGACCGTGGGTTCATCTACGCCATCGCGCATATCCGCGGCGGCGAGGATCTGGGAAAGAAATGGCACGATGACGGGAAGCTCCTGAAGAAATGGAATACGTTTGATGACTTTCTCGCGGCCGCCGAGTTTCTCATCGCCGGGAAATACACCTCTCCTCAAAAGCTGGCCATTATGGGAGGCAGCGCGGGCGGGATGCTGATGGGCGCGGTCATCAACCGCAAGCCGGAACTGTTTCGCGCCGTCATCGCCAAAGTGCCGTTTGTCGATGTCCTCAACACGGCAACCGACCCTTCGCTTCCCCTCACGGTCATCGAGTACGACGAATGGGG
>JADLBG010000009.1 GCA_020847895.1 Bryobacterales bacterium | reverse complement strand
TCGAGCGGCACATCGGCTTCGAACTGAAAGGCGACTACGACCTGGTAACCGAAGCCGACCGCGCCAGCGAACGGCTCATCGTCGAACGCCTCTCCTCCTATTTCCCCACCCACGGCATTGTCGCCGAAGAGGGCAGCGGACACGAAAGCTCTTCCGAATACCGCTGGTACGTAGACCCCCTCGACGGAACCACCAATTTTGCCCACGGATATCCGGTGTTCAACGTCACCCTTGCCTTGGAGCGGGCCGGGGAGATGATTGTGGGAGTGATTTTTGACCCCGTGCGCCAGGAGATATTCACCGCCGAACGCGGCTCGGGCGCATGGCTCAATAACCGCCGCATCCACGTCTCGAAAACGGGCAAACTCGCGGACTCCCTGGTCTCCACCGGATTTCCCAGCCGCAAGCGGCACCTCAACCTGAATGTCCACTTCTACCACCAGTTAGCCATGTGCACGCACGGCGTCCGTCGCGGTGGGGCGGCCGCCCTCGACCTGGCCTACGTCGCCTGCGGACGCCTCGAAGGCTTCTGGGAGTTCTCTCTGAACCCCTGGGATATGGCCGCCGGCAATCTGCTGGTCGAGGAAGCCGGAGGCTGCGTCACCGATATGAAAGGGGATCCGGTGAGTCTCCGGGGCCCCCACATCGCGGCGGATAACGGCCTCATCCACGCCGAGATGATCGAACTCTTCCGGGAGATCTTCGCCGGCCAATACCGCTACCCGCTGCCGGTCATGCCGCCCAAGTAAGCTCTACGCGTAACTCCCCAATAATTCCAGGATCAAAATCACCGCCCGCGGCAGGTGAAACGGATCCTTTACCGGCAGCGCGATCAGTTCCGTAATCGGATTCCCCGCGCGGTCCAGTCTCTGCCGCCATTCACCAACCTCCGGCATGGGAAAGTGAGCGAAAGACCAATCATGCACGCGCTCGTACCATTCCACGCACCACTCCTCGCCCGTCAGTTCATGAGCCAGCAGCAGCGCGTAAAGGGCCTCGGTGTGAGGCCACCACACCTTCTTCTCGGCATTGGCAAGAAACGGCGCGCCGCCCTTGGCATCGATTCCCAAAAAGATCCCGCCATACTCCGGATCCCAGCCCGTCTCGAGATGCCGGCGGATCACCTCCACTGCCTTCGCAACCATGTCCTCCCGCCCGGCGCGGCGCGCCCAATGCAGGATAAACCACATCGACTCGATGGCGTGCCCCGGCATCACCGCCGTCCCCTCATTGCCGGGCAGCGTGTGGAAGGAAGAATCGAGGAACTCCACCAGCGCTCCCCATTCCGGCCGGACGTGATGATTCATCACCCGTAGCGCATACTCCCCGGCTGCCTTCGCGATCTCCACGTCGCCCGTCGTCTGCGCCAGTTCGTTCGACACCTCGGTGAGGATCATCGGAACCGAGTGCGGCCGGCGGCCGGGCGGCAAGGTGTAGGGAGCCATCTCGCGAAACTCCGGCGACTCGACGCGCCGGCGCACCGAGTGGTAGCTGCGCAGCGCCTCCTCCAGAACCTTCGAATCCTGCGCCGCCCGATAGTATTCACTAAAACCGTATACCGCGAAACAATCGGAGAAGATGCTGATCGGCCCTTCCACCACTCGCCCGTCGCGTGTCGTGTGATACACCCAACGCCCGTCTTTGTCCTTCCCGTGCGCCAGCAGGAATTCCACTGTCCGCCGCGCCGCGTCGAGAAATTCCGGCCGGCGCTCGATGCGATTGTAAAGCGCGGCGCACACCCACGCCCAACGCCCCTGCGACCAAATGTATTTATCCTCGCTGATCCGCCGGCCGTCTTCCGCCATCGAGGAAAGCACGCCGCCGTACTCGTGGTCCACTCCATGCCCCCACCAGAACGGGACAATGCCATCGAGCAATAGACTTCTGTACTGGTTGTAGAGTTCTTGCTTGTTCATGATTTCCAAACGAACCGGACGCGCTGTATCCTAGCATGGAAAGATGTTTCGACACCCGGCCGCAATCGTTTCCGCCCTGCTCGCCGTAGTGGCCCTGGCCTTCAGCGGCGGTAGAATCTGGACAATCGGCCGTCAATCCGATGGCAGCTATCTCATCCCTACCGGACAATTCCTCACCCCCGCCGGTACACACATCGAGGTGAATGACCGCCCGCTGGGCATGGTGCTCAGTCCGGACGAGAAGTCGCTCGCGGTTGTCACCGGAAGCAATTTCGCCCCACGCGCATTGCACCTTGTCGACCTCGCCTCCACCTCAGTCAGGCAGTCGCTGCCGCTTGGTGACAGCTTCGTCGGCGTCGCCTTCAGCCCGTCGGGCGATGCGCTCTACGTCGGCGGAGGCCAGGATCATGACATCAAGGTCTTCCAAAGATCCGCTGATCGCTTTCAGTTCCGGAACGCCTGGAAGATCGCCGGTTCCGCGCCCAGCGGTCTTGCCCTCAGCTCCGATGGAGCCACTCTCTACGCCGCGCTGAATCTCAAGCACGCCGTTGCCATCATCGACACACACAGCGGAGCCATCGCCGAGGTGCCCGTGGGAAGCTATCCATACACCGCCGCCGCTACGCCTGATCAGGTTTTCGTCACGAACTGGGCGGGGCGCCGCCCTCTGCCGTCCGACCGCACCGACGGCGTGTACCCCATCGTCCTTGATCCGCGCGGAATCCCCTCGAGCGGAACGGTGTCCGTGATCGACACAAAGACCAGGACGGTCACCGCGGAGATCGAAGTCGGGCTGCATCCCAGCGGGATGGCGATCCACTCAGCCTCGCACCGCCTCTACGTCGCGAACGCGAACAGCGATTCCGTCTCCGTGGTTGACACCCGCTCGCTCCGTCTCATCGGAGCCATCAACGTCAGGCCTTTTCAGAAGGCCCCTCTCGGCAGTTCCCCCAATGCCCTTGCCGTCAGTTCCAACGGCCGCACCCTCTACGTCGCCAATGCCGCAAACAACGCCATTGCCGTGGTGGATGTCTCGAAGAAACAGCCCGTCGTGCAAGGTTTCATCCCTACCGGGTGGTATCCCACGGCCGTCGCCGTTTCTCCGGATTCGCGGCGGCTGTACATCGCCAGCGGCTACGGCTTCGGCTCCATCGCTCCCACGCGCCAAGGCGCCAAGGGACGCAGTTACCGCGACCGCGTGGGCATTGTCTCCCTTATGGATGCTCCCTCCGGGAAACAACTCGCCGGCTTCACGAAACAGGTGATGCAAAACAACCATGCGGCGCAGCCTGTGCCGGTCAGCGGCCGGCAACCCTCCTCCATCAGGCACGTCTTCTACGTGATCAAGGAGAATCGCACCTACGATCAGGTCTTCGGCGATCTCCCCCAGGCCAACGGCGACCCCTCGCTTGTCCAATTCGGCCGCGACGTCACTCCCAACCATCACGCGCTTGCCGGGAAATACACCATCCTCGATAACTTCTACGCGCCCGGCGATCAATCCGCGCTCGGCCACCGCTGGTGCACGCAAGGCTACGCCGGCGATTGGCTCCACAAATACAGCAATGGCCGCAACGACCAGAATCCCATGCTCTTCGCCCCCACCGGGTTCCTCTGGGACAACGCAAAAGAACACGGGTGCCCTGTGCGTTCCTACGGCGAACGCGGGCTTGTCACCATCACCCCCTCCAAATCCACGTGGACGGACATTTACCACGATTGGAAATCGGGAGCCGGCGGAATCTCCATCACCGCCCGCACGCCCATCCTCGGCCTTCAGGACATCTACTCCACCCGTTATCCCGGCTTCAGCATGCTCGTCACCGATCAATATCGCGTCGACCGGTTCCTCGAAGACTTCCGCGGCTACGAAAAGAACGGCGATTTGCCGCCCCTCGTGCTCCTCTTGTTGCCCAATGACCACACAAGCGGCACTGCGCCCGGATTCCCCACGCCGCGCGCCATGGTCGCCGACAACGACCTCGCGCTCGGCCGCCTGGTGGAAGCCGTTTCGCATAGCCGCTACTGGAGGGAATCCGCCATGTTTGTCGTCGAAGATGATGCCCAGAACGGTCTCGACCACGTGGACGGCCACCGCACCGTCGCCATGGTCATCAGCCCCTGGGTGCGGCGGAAAGCCGTTGACTCCAATTTCTACACCACCATTAATATGTACCGCACCATAGAGCAAATCCTCGGTCTTCCGCCCACCAGCCAGTTCGATCTGGCGGCGGAGCCGATGTTTTCCGTCTTCACCTCCGAACCCGACGATTCTCCCTACACGGCATTGCCCAACCGCATTCCTCTCAATGAGATGAACCCTCCGCTCAAAGCCCTTCACGGCCTCCAACGGCAATTGGCCCAAGCCTCCATGCGCATGGATTTCGACGAGCCCGATGAAGCGCCGGAAGATTTGCTCAACCGGGCCATCTGGCATTCGGTGCGGGGATACGGCGTGCCGTATCCAAAGCGCTAGCTCTCCTTCTGGCGCCTCCCCCCCTGGAATATGCGATTCTAAGTTTTCGGAATGTACCTACAGCGGTTCCTCTCGCATTCTTTCCATGCCTCGACACGCGCTGCCGGCGCTTCTCTGTTCGACGGCGGCTTTGTGCGTATCCTCGGCGGAAACCAGTGGAGTATCGATGCCGTCGTGCGGGATCCACGCGAGTGGAAGGTATCACTCCGCCGCGAGGGGGACTGCGTTACCCCGTCCTGCGATTGTCTGCAGCCCGGGGAAGGCGGGTTATGCAAACACGTGTGGGCAGCCGTCCTCGCCGCGGACTCGAAAAGTTACCTCCTCGGAAGAATGGGCGGCAGGCCATACATCGCTGGACAGTTGGAAAACCAGGAAGCCGGCGCGGCAATAGTCCCGGAGGCGTCTCGCCACGACCGCCCCGCTATCAAGCGGCGAACGATATTGAGAAAGCCCTCCGCCCCGCCGCCTCCCACCTGGCACACGCTGCTCTCCGATATCCGCACGTCCTCTCAGCCCGGCGCCCATCTCGCGGACCACTGGCTGCCCGGCCGCCGGATCTACTACATCCTCGAATGGCGCACCTGCCTTGCCACCGGGCGCTTCTATGTGGCCATTGAGGTCCGGGATCCCATTCAGGGCGGCCGGCTCGGGAAGCTGAGGCCGCACAAAATCAATCGCGCCCACGTTGCTTTCCTCCCTCAACCGGAGGAACGGGAGATTCTCGCCGTCCTCTTCGGCACGTCGCAATCTTCGTATGGGTGGGCCTACGAGCCGGTGCCTTCCGGGTGTTACCTCACTCCACCGCTCGCCGATTCCGTCATCCCCCGGCTCTGCGCGAGCGGCCGCTTCCTGTTGCGCAAGGACAACTCTGATCCCGCCGAGGAGATGCCCGTTCTCGAATGGGATAACGGCCCCATCTGGGATTTCTCCCTCCGGATTGACCAGGAGGGCGATTACTACAAGATTCGCGGCTCCCTCACCCGTGATTCGGAAGAACGCAGCATAGAAGATCTCGATGTCCTTTTTTCCGATGGCCTCCTGTTGCATCGGAACCGTATCGCCCGCTACGAGCACCACGGGGCATTCTCCTGGACTCAGGCGCTGCGCAAGGAAAAGCAGATCGTCATTCCCGTCAGCCAAGGCCCGCAATTTCTCGAGGAATTCGTCAAACTACCTCGCCCTCCTCGGGTATCCCTTCCGGAAGATCTGCGCTACGAAGAGGTGCGCGTCGCGCCCCGGCCTTGCCTGCGCATCTCACCCCCAACCCTGCGATCCTACGCCTACCGCATGCAGGCAGGCGGCAAACTTCGCGGCGAGCTGTCCTTCGAATACGACGGCCATACCTTCCAACCCGACGAAAATAACACCGGCGCCTACGAAGCCGGAGCAAAAAGATTCATTCACCGCGATCCGGGAGCCGAGAAGACGGCCATTGAACTCCTGATCGAGGCCGGCCTCAAGAGGCCAACCTATGCCTACTACGAGTCCGGCGTCATTTGGGAAGTCCCCTCCAAGAAACTGCCGGGTGTCGTTCGGCAACTCGTCAAGGAAGGCTGGCACGTCGAAGCGGAGGGCAAGATGTTCCGCAAGCCGGAATCTTTCCATGCCGAACTCACCTCCGGCATCGATTGGTTCGAACTGCACGGAGCCGTTGATTTCGGCGGAGGCCATGTCCCCCTGCCCCAACTCATCAAAGCCCTCCAGAAGGGCGAAGGCATGGTCCTGCTCGACGACGGCGCCTACGGCCTTCTCCCGGAAGAACTCCTCTCCCGCTACGGAACGCTCTTCCGCCTTGGAAAAGCCGAAGGAGATCATCTGCGCTACTCCAAATCGCAGACCGGCCTGCTCGATGTATTCCTCGCCGGGCGCGAAGAGATTCAGGTGGACGAGACGTTCCGGGCAGCCCGTGAGCGGCTCGGTTCGTTTGAAGGGATCCATCCCAGGCAGCAGCCGCCCGGTTTCAGCGGAGAGTTGCGCGGCTATCAGTGCGAGGGCCTGGGCTGGATGGAATTCCTCGCCCAACTCGGTTGGGGCGGTTGCCTCGCCGACGACATGGGAGTGGGGAAAACCGCCCAAGTGCTGGCGCTGCTCGAATACCGCCGCCAGCAGGGCGCTGGCCCTTCTCTCGTGGTGGTCCCACGTTCTCTCGTCTACAACTGGAAAAACGAGGCCGCCCGCTTCACCCCGCGCCTCGCCGTGCTCGATCATTCCGGCGCAAGCCGCGTAAAGGATCCCGCGCTGTTCTCTCAGTACAACCTTGTGCTCACCACCTACGGCATGCTGCGCCGCGATGTCCTCGATCTCAAGGATTTCTCCTTCGACTACGTCATCCTCGACGAAGCACAGGCCATCAAGAACTCAGCGAGCGAATCCGCGAAGGCCGCGCGCCTCCTCACCGCCGGCCACCGCCTCACCCTTAGCGGCACACCCATCGAAAATCACCTCGGCGAACTGTGGAGCCTGTTCGAGTTCCTCAACCCCGGCATGCTCGGCGGCGCTTCCGCCTTGCAGGCCACCGCGAGTGTCCTCCGGAATCCCGATGAAGAGACACGGCGCCTGCTGGCGCGCGCCGTCCGTCCGTTTATCCTCCGCCGCACCAAGGAGCAGGTTGCGCGCGAACTGCCCGGGAAAAGCGAACAGACCATCTTTTGTGAACTGGACCCGCCGCAGCGGAAACTCTACGATGAGCTGCGCGATTACTACCGCGGCAACCTCCTCGGCCGCATTGAACGCAGTGGCTTCCGCCGGTCCAAGATCCAGATCCTCGAAGCGCTCCTCCGCCTGCGCCAGGCGGCTTGTCATCCGGGCTTGATCGACAAGAAGCACGCCGGCGAATCGAGCGCCAAACTCGACACACTGCTGCCGCAACTCGAGGAAGTGCTCAGTGAAGGCCACAAGGCCCTTGTCTTCTCCCAATTCACCACCATGCTCGGCATCCTCCGCGGCCACCTGGACGCGAGGAAAACCACCTACGAGTATTTGGATGGCTCCACCCGCGACCGCCAGGGCTCGGTGGAGCACTTCCAGAACGACCCGGATTGCAAACTGTTCCTCATCAGTCTGAAAGCCGGCGGCCTCGGGCTCAACCTCACCGCGGCGGATTACGTCTTCCTCCTCGATCCATGGTGGAATCCCGCCGTCGAGGCGCAGGCCATCGATCGCACCCACCGCATCGGACAGACTCGCCCCGTCTTCGCCTACCGTCTCATCGCGCGCGACACCGTCGAGGAAAAAGTTCTTGATCTTCAGAGATCGAAGAAGGACTTGGCCGACGCCATCATTTCCGAAAGCAACAGCTTCATCGCCGATCTCAAGCGCGAGGATCTCGAGTTGCTGCTCTCATAGCTTCCTCAAAACGCCTGGCCGATGCTGAAGAACAGCTTCCCGAACCCTTCCCCCGGCCGGCGATCCAGTTTCACGCCGTAATCCACGCGGATGAGAATGTAGGGGGTTCTCACACGCAGTCCAAACCCGGCTGATTTCCTCATGTCGCCAAAATCGAAGTCGCTCGCCAGCCGGTAGACATTGCCCGCATCCACAAAACCCACGCCGTCGAACATCTTGAAGAGAGGAAAGCGCAGTTCGCCGTTCAGAACAATCATCGCGTCGCCGCCCTCCGGATTGCCCAAAGCGTCTCGCGGCCCAATGGAATTGAAATCAAAACCTCGAATCGTCGTGCCGCCGCCCGAAAAGAATCGCTTGGCGATCGGATATTCGTCGCCGCCGAGTCCGCCCGCCAACCCCACCCGCGCCCCGCCCGCGAACACCACGCGAGACCGCTCCATGGTGGAGAACGGAACCGGAGCCGGCTTCGACAACGGGATGAACTTGAAGTACTGCCCAAAATAGCGGACGTACCGAATCTGCGAACCTAATACCGCGGGGCCCCATTCAAAGGATTGGGAGACCATCGACCCGCGCGTCGCATCGAGTAGGTTGTCTCGAGTCTCCCGCGTCACACTGGTGATCAGCGAAGCGAACCGTAGAGTCGCGTCAAGCGGAAACAGCGAATCCGGGTTCGGCTCATACGTATGGGTCTTCTCGATGTTGTAGCCGTAGTCGATCACGTAGTGCTTGGCCGGGCGCGCCTGCTGCTGCAGCAGCAGCCCCTGCCGGTCTGTAATGAAGCCGGGCATGATTTCCCTGCGCAGAAAGCCGGAAGCAGTAGTTTGCAGGGGAAATCTCTTCAGCAGGGGCTGGCTGAAATAGGGCCGCAGCTCATGCAGGTCGGCGTCATAACGATACCGCATGCCGAGCACCCTAGCACTTCTCAGCATATTGCGGTTCGAGACATCGACAATGCCGCCCGGTCCCCGGTCGGTATCGTAATACCCGCCGTAACGGATCTCCCAGGGCTGTATCTCCTGCACCCGGACAGTCAGGCGAACCGGTTGCTGATTGCCTCCCGCGGCGCCGGGCACGGCAACCCGCTCGACATCCACCAGCGCGAACGCGCCCGTGTTGTACAGGTTCCGCCGCGCCGCTCCGATCTTGCTCAGAACGACGGGATCGCCTTTTGCCAGATGCAACTGGGTAAGCACCAGATTCGTGCTGGTGTACCGGTTCCCCTGCACGGCAATTTCTTCAATGACCTCTTGTTTGTTTTCGGTGACGGCGAACTTCACGTTTACCTTGCCCGCGGCCGCCTCCAAATCGAGCGAAGAGGTAATGTCCACGCGGTTGTATCCCTCTTCTCCATAAAGATCACGCAGCTTGCCGGTGGCGTCCTCGCGCAGTTTGGGGAAATAGACGTCACCGGGATGTAAGGGAAGTCCGCTCCGTAACGTATTCGAGGAGATTGCGTGGTTGCCGCTGAACTCCACATTCCCCACGTGAAACAGCGGCCCTTCCTTGATTGGGATCACAACGCGTGCCGTATGCATCGCCGCGTTCTTCTCTATCCGAGGGCTGGATACCGATGCTGCGAGATAACCCTGCTGGCGATAGTAAGCCTCCAGCGCATCCGTCACCTTCCGCGGCTCCACATGAAGCGCCATCATCAGCCTGGCGCGCTGTAACTGCTCTTTCAGCGCGTCCGCAGAAATCCCCTTCGCGCCGTCAAACGCTGGATCCACCTTGGCGAAGCGCTCGCCCGGATGAATATCAAAAAGCGCCCTGCGTTCCCCTTTTTCTGGAATGCTCACCGTTGCTTCGACAGTCGCATCGAGGCGGCCATCCTTCAGCAATGCCCCCAGAATCTGCCGCTTCGAATCCTCCATCCGCTGCTCGTCAAACGCCCCATCGCGCCACGCTTTCTTCACGGCGTCCTGCGCTGACCCCGGACCGCTCCATCCCTCGTAGACAAATTGCACTTTCGGGCCTTCCGTGATGTTCACCGTGAGGTCCACTGTCCTCTCCTGCGTCTCCTTTTCGAGCCTCACTCTCGATTCCAGCAACCCGGCACTCGAGTACATCTTCTCCAGCCGGTCAAGTCCGTTGCGGATCTTGAAAAAGTCATACTTCTGCTCCGGTTTCACCTTGAACCGGTCGCGCAGCTTCACTTCGCCGAAGTAATCTTCCCCAAGGAAATGGACTTTCCCGATCAGCCGCTCGATGCGTTCGTCAGCGGCGCTCGCCCGGCGGCGCCTGCCGCCCAACCGCAGGTCCTGCCGTAACTCCATGCGGTAGCTGCTATCGCTCTGGCGAGTAAGCTGCGTGACGAACCGCCGGGTGATGTCGTATCGCGCAATGTAGATCTGGTCCCGGCTGTCAGCGAGATTCATGGAGTAGATCAGGCTCAGCTTCGGCGTGATATCCTCGCCGATTGTGAGACGCGCCGTCGGATTGGCTTCGTCCTGAATCAACTGCGGCTCGATGCGCACCTCGCTGATGCCCGTCGCCCTCTGCAACTGGCTGGTCAACGACGCGCTCGCGCTGCCCGCGAGGTAGCTCAATACCTGGTCCTTGGCAACCTCGGATTCATGCCCGCGGACCTGTTCGAGCGTACGCCCCGTGAGCAGCATGGCGAGTATGTCCGATTCTGGCGCCGGCGGGTCGGACGTCAGCGTGGTCGTGATCTTCTCGCTGCCCCCTCCGCTGATTTGCACGGAAACGTCGTAATCCTTCAATTGCGTCCGCGCCAGAATATCGAGCGATGGTTCAATGCGCTGTTCGTTCGTGAAGGTGATCACTCCGCGCTCCACCGAATA
>JADLBG010000008.1 GCA_020847895.1 Bryobacterales bacterium | reverse complement strand
TGTACGTTGCCAGGTCGTAGGCCAGATCGCCGTTTGCCAGAACCAGGGAAACATCTTCCCGCGCCATCCGGAGGCTGAGTTGCACCTGGGCGTCGCCGCCGTCGCCGGAGTCCGCAAAATGAAGAAAGGAGAAGGGCCCGTCGGCGGCTGTACGGAACTGGAGCGGGTTCCGCAGCGGCCAGGCCAACGGTTGGCCGTCTGCCTGAATGTGGCAGGTATACACCGCGCCTGGCTCCAAGCTGTTGAGCATGGCGCGGTATTGATAGTAGTCCCCGCCGAGGCCCGTGGCGGCAGACGCAAACCTGCTCATCGAGGCGGGGAATGCGGTGGAATTCCCTGAGGCGTCCGCCACCACAACGGAGCAAGCGGCGGAGACGGGTAAGGTCCAAACGACGGCTGCGGAGCGGGGACCCACGTTTTGAACATTCGGAGTCCGGTTAAATCCCGGCGTCGCGGCGGTGGATGTTGCTGGAAGAAGTGAAACGGCCATCGCGCCGGCGGTGGCGTGTCTGAGAAACTCACGGCGCGTCTGCCGTCTCGTTGCCGCTATCATCCCGTTACTTCTTGGATAACCTTCCTTTCATCCTACCAGGGACGGGCGGCTTCGCGATAGTCCAATATCGATGAAATCAGCGGACCGCCAGCGCATAGCCGGCTCCTGTCTCGCCAAACATGGAGAGCTTCACTATGGCCTTCCCGCCTGTCAACTCGTCCGGCAACTGGAGGATGACGACCTGCAGGGCGGCAAATCCCGGCGCGAGTCCAGCCCACTGTACAACCGCCGGCACTCCGTCGACGAGTGCGCTTACCTGATTCTTCATCGGCACAAGACGGGAGGGCGCCGGACTGCCGCTTGAATCATCAGTCTCGGCGGCGCCAAGTCCGGTTGCCCAGAGGACCACAATTTCTCCCTTTGAGGCCGGCGAAGCCGTGTTCACAACGCTCCCGCCGGCATGCGCCGCCACGAAGATGCCGGGATTGGCGGGCCGCAACTCGACAGGGATGGTTGCACTGGCAACGCCGCCCACTGTCACGGCGAGTGACGATGGGCCATAGGGTAACTGAGAAGGAGTCTGCAAGAGGACGCCGGTTGGCGATACGAAGATCAAGGGCGCCTTGACGCCTGACACCAGGACGGACACCCCGCTGAGCACCTCGGGCAACGGCCACCCCGAGGCAGTTGTTCTGGCGCTGAGCGGCAAATTCGCCTGGACGGCAACCTGCTCCCCTGGGGAGAGGAGCGCAATGCCGGAAGCGGCGTTCGCCGCCGCGCCTGCTGACAGGTTTGGCGCTCCCGCTGCCGGGGTCCATCCCGCATCCTGCAGCGACTTGTTCACAAAAACCGCCCTCTGTTTGGCGAAATCGCGCAGGAACTGGATGGCCGCTTCGAACATCGCCGCCGGGCACTTGGTCTGTGCTCCGCCGACTAAGCAAACCCGGCTTGGATCGTCCAGCATTGGCTGCCGGATCTGGCTGTATTCGCGCTCAATCTCCTGAGCCAGCCAGCCATTGGGGCCGCCCGCTACTTCGACCGCCAAATGGAGCGTGTCGAGATACCGCTGACGGAGTTCCGGAACCTGGAGTGCGCGGCGCATCAGGACGTTATCCTGCGTGTACCGCCAGATCGGCCAATCAGAGGGACCGAGAGTCATCTCTTTGTCCCAGGGAATGAAGAACCAGCGGTCATCCACCGCGCGCCGGTAGAAGTAGAAGTTCGCCATCCCGCTGTCGCTCAGGATCCCGTCGGTCTCGACGAGGAAAACCTCGGCGGCAACGTAGGCGACAAAGACGCCCAAATCCATGTACTTACTCATTGCCTGAACGAAGTCGCCATCGGAAGCCTGGTTCGCCGTCCGGATCATGTCGATAAGGACCTGCGTCCGCGGATCGTCTTTATGGTTCTTCGGATCGAAGAGCGCGGTAACGTAGAGACTGGGATTCTCGCCCAGGTACTGGAAGTGAAAGCCCCCTCCACCTTGCCCTTCGTACAGGTAGCCGGCGTCTTCGCCGAAACGCGTGATGAGGAAGCGGGTGTCGATCGGCTCGCTTGCCTGGTACAATCCAACGTAATTGCCGTTCACAAAAAATCGTGTGTGCACGGTTCGGAGGTAGGGGAGCCCCATCCGCGCCAATGTCTGCATGGTGAGGCGTTCGTGCATCGAAGACGGATCTTCCACAAAGTTTCTGAGTATCAACGTCTGTAAGCCAAGGAACGTCTGGCCCGGGACGCGTGATCCGAACTCAATGCCCAAGCCCGGTTTGATGGGGTTGAGACTGCCGGATCCGCGCGTGTGCACGGCGGCCTGTTGCACAACGAGGCCCTTCCATTCGAAATCGCACGTGTAATATGTTTTCTTGTCGGTGTAGTGGTCATGAACGTTCTGCCAGTCGGCATCGCTCATTGTCAGCCGAATGTCCTGAAGAGACGTGCCGTCAAAAAAATCATCGATCGTCTGCCCGGGACAAGGGACTGATAGAACCAGGAGATAAGCGCAAATGAACAGATTCCTGATCATTGTCAATTCTCCTTGCCCAGAACGAGGCAACTTGCCTGCCAAACCGTCGGGTTGAGGTCGCGAGCCTGCCCGGCAGGACGTTAATCGTGGATGGCTCAAGAGGTTCCGAAGCAAGCCCCGGCGGCGTTGAAAATCTTGCGCGAGTGGGTAAGAGCCGAGAGTGAATAGACGCGAGGGGGTGGTTTTTCACGCTGCGCAGAGAGTGCACACGGTTGGCGAAAGGGCGCTCCACGGTTACGCCTCCGATGACTGCCGGACGGCCCGCGCCGGCGTCACCGCTTGCTCGCGCCACGGCCGATGTAAAGGTGACAGGGTGCCCGCAAGGCTTCCCGCCGGACCACAGCCGTTACAAATCTCCGCCGCGGGGATAACAGACACAGTGCGCCTCGCGCTACCGTAGTCTGCCGCTACTGCTCCGGGGTGACGAAGATGATTTCCGCGGAATTCACGGAGGTGAGATTGAGGTCGATCCCGGTGTCGAGCAACTGTGCGCCGGTCATTGTCAGGGTGCGCCCGGTATCCTGATAGCGTACCTGGTAGCTGAGATTGCGGTTCACCCCGCGCACCCGCAGGGAACGGGATGCCGGGGCGGCGCCCGGGCGGTAGACAAAGACGATGGCGCTGCCGGTGGTGAAGTTGAAACTTTCGAGCGCGTCGATGCGGGTTTCAGCGGGACGCGCCGTGAGATGAAACACTTTGCCGTCCCGGATGTGTTCCCGCATGGATTTGTACAGCCGCACTTCCGAAGCAGCCAGTTGCAGATCCTGCGGACGCATGTCGGGGAGGCGGTTCATGAAAATCCACGGGCCGCCGAACATGTAACTGCGGGTGATGTAGGGTGTGAGTTGCGTGTTCGGCATGTAGCGATCCATGTAGCGTGTGGGGAAGGGATAGCTTGCGCCGTAGACAGCCTGCCGGGTGGTCATGGGACCGGAGTCATCGGCGTTGATGGAGGTCACATAACGGCGCGCCATCGAGTAGGTCATCATGTTGCCGCCGTCCTCGCAGTTTTCCCACTCCACCTTGGGGCGCTGCTCCTTCACCTGGTCGATGAGCCAATCGAGTCCATCGACGGCGTTCGCATAGTTGCTGTCTCCGGGAGCGTGAGTATGGGTGGTCTTGACGCACTGTTTCACCATGTTCTCGCCGTCCTGGAGGATCCAATCGATGTTGTAGTCGTCGATCATGCGCAGCGTTTGCGCGAGCAGCCATTCACGAACGGGACGGTGGGAGAGGCACAGGGAATCCGCGCCGAAGTAGTGATAGTTTTCCGAAGACCGCCAGTCGGGGTTTTGGAGGAGAACGGGAGAGGTAGCGGCCGCCTCGGCGAAGGCAAAATGAAGCCCGAATTTCATGCCCAGGCTGTGGACATAGTCGGAAAGCGCGCGCATGCCGCTGGGGAACTTTCCGGGGTCGGCATACCAATCGCCGATCTGGCGCGCCCAGCCGAGATCGATTACGAACAGCTCAATGCCCAGATTAGCGGCGATTTGCGCATTCCGGCGCAAGGTTGCCTCGTCGAGATACACATCATAGTTCCAGGAATCCCAACTCACATAAGGGAATCGCGAATCGGAAGGGGGTTGAGCCACCGCCGCCTCGACAAAGCGCTGGGTCACGTATCCAGCCTCGTCCCAATCGCCCTGATACAGGCCGAGGAAAAAAGCGGGTATGGCAAGTTCCTCGCCTTGGGCCAGTGTGCGGTCAATGCCTTCGACGGGCACGGCGAGTTGCAGCAATCCCTTGCCGGGATCGTGATCCACCACGCCAAGCGCCCGCCCGTCAAACTCCCAGCCGGCGAAGAGCCCGAAATTCCGGGCGTCACGGAGGGCAAACCATGAACACTGCTGGCCATATGCGCCGGAATAGGCGATGGCCTGCTTCCCTTCCCCCAGGGTGTCCTGGTTCACCTGAAAATTTCCGCCTTTTCCCCCTCCCCACCACTGGTCCATGGTGAAGGAACGGAAGGCGCGCCCATTGTCCGCAATGGCAAGCGGAAGGATGTCGAGGGCGGTCACGTGCAGCGGTTGCGGGTTGACGTTGCGCAAACGGGCGGAAAAGCGCAGTACGGGCTGCTGCAAATACATCTCGATTTCGATAAACAATCTTCCGCGCCGGTCGAGGTCTTCGAGCACGATGAGGTACCGGAGGCCGTTTCTCGGTATCTGACGCCTGCCCGTGGATACGAGGCGGTATTGGGTGTTCGGATCGAAGAGGACGCCATCGGCGTGGATCTGGAGGGGAGAGGAACCCGCCGGATAGGCGGTCCACGCATTGATGTTGCGAAGCGAGTGGAAATCCTCGAAGCGAAAATGGCCTTCGGGAGTGAGGGCAAAATTCGCCTCCACCAAGGAGTTGCGCAAGGTCCAGCGGCGCTGGGTGGCGTCGTAGTTGAAGTTGAATTGCCCCCATGCCGGAAGAGCAGCCGCGGAGATCAGAAATCCGAACAACGAACACGATCGAAGGAGACCCATTTCAAGTATGACTCTCCAATTTGCGTTCCGGTTTCGCAGTGATCATCTTATCGATCCCCGGGTGCGCCTTCCAATAGCATAATGAGTAAAGACCAGGTTACAGGAAAAGGATGAACACATCCGATTGCGCGCAGCAATGGATTGCCGCCGGACGGGCGGCGATGGAACACGAGGCGGAATCGATCACCAGCGCCGCCGGGCGGCTGGATGGGAATTTCTGCGAAGCCATTCGATTGATTTTGCCGCATTCCGGGAAGATCGTGGTAACAGGACTCGGCAAGTCAGGCCACATCGCAAGGAAGATCGGCGCCACAATGTGCAGCACGGGAACGCCCGCGGTATATCTGCATCCGACGGAGGCGGCTCACGGCGATCTTGGCGTGTGTTCGCCGGGAGACCCGGTCCTCTTCCTGTCCAAGAGCGGAACGACTCGCGAACTGCTTGATCTGACTCGAGGACTGCGCGACACGGGTTCGCCGCTGATTGGAATTCTCGGCAATGCGGCCTCTCCTTTGGCGATACGGATGGATGTGGTGCTCGACGCGTCCGTCAACCGGGAAGCGGACCCGGCAAACGTGGCGCCGACGGCGAGCGCGGCAGTCGCTTTGGCGCTTGGGGACGCGCTGTCGATTGCCCTCATGCAGGCGAGAAACTTCACTGTGGAAGATTTTCAGCGCCGTCATCCGGGCGGTTTTCTCGGCGCGAGTCTGCGGCTGAAGGTTCGGGAAGCGATGCACGCCGGCAATGAGGTCGCCTATGTCCGGCCTGAAGATTCGCTCAAGCAAGTGGTGATTGCCATGACCGTTCATCCCCTGGGGGCGGCTTGCGTTCTTGCCTCCGACGGGCGGCTGGAAGGGCTGATTACGGACGGCGATCTCCGCCGCGCCATGCAGAGGCATGATGACATTCGCACGCTGTGCGCCGCCGCCGTCATGACGGCCAGGCCGGTCACGGTTGCCCCGGAGACGCGGCTTCTGGACGCTTTGCGCTTGATGGAGAATCGTTCCTCTCAGATCTCGGTGCTGCCAGTGGTTGCTCCGGATGATGGTCTATGCCTCGGGCTCCTTCGCCTGCACGATATTTATCAGGCGGCGGGAATTCCCCGGCGTTCCGGACGTCCGCTGCCGACAAAGTAGCTCTCCAGGCTTTCGTTGCTAGACTCAAGGGGGATGCATAGCAATCGGCTTGCCCGGGAAAAGAGCCCCTATCTTCTGCAACACGCCCACAACCCGGTGGATTGGTATCCCTGGGGGGAGGAAGCGTTCGAGAAGGCGCGCAAAGAAGATAAACCGATCTTCTTATCTATCGGCTACAGCACGTGCCACTGGTGTCACGTCATGGAGCGGGAGAGCTTCGAATCCGAATCCATCGCGGCCATCCTCAATGATCTGTTTGTCCCGATCAAAGTGGACCGCGAGGAGCGCCCGGACGTGGATCGCGTGTACATGACCTTCGTGCAGGCGACCACCGGCGGCGGGGGATGGCCGATGTCGGTATGGCTGACGCCGGACCTGAAGCCCTTCTACGGGGGAACTTATTTTCCTCCGGATAACCGGTTTGGCCGGCCGGGTTTCCGCGCGGTGTTGGAGCACATCGGCAATGCCTGGAAGAGCGACCGCGCGAAGATTGTCGAATCGGGGGATGACGTGATTCGTCAACTGCGCCAGATGGTGCGGGCCAAGATACCGGGCGGAGTCCTTGATGAGCGGGTGGCGGAGAGTTGCTTTTACGCGTTCCGCCGCGGTTTCGACGGGGCTCTGGGAGGGTTCGGCGGGGCTCCGAAATTTCCCAGGCCCGCGCAGTTTCATTTTCTGCACCGCTACGCGCAACGCATGCGCAACGAAGAAGCGATCGGGATGTCTCTGCTGACGCTGCGGGAAATGTACAAAGGCGGGATGTACGATCAACTCGGCGGGGGATTTCACCGTTACTCCGTCGATGCCCGCTGGTTCGTGCCGCATTTTGAAAAGATGCTCTACGATCAGGCGCAGCTTGCGGTCAGCTATCTGGAGGCGAGTCAGATCAGCGGCGAGGCGTTTTATGCGGGAGTGGCCCGCGAGACGCTGGAGTATGTGCTGCGCGACATGACGGACGGCGGCGGAGGGTTCTATTCGGCCGAGGACGCGGACAGCGTCATTGACCCGGCGGATCCGAAACATAAAGGCGAGGGCGCGTTTTATATCTGGGATGCGCGGGAATTGGAAGAGGTGGTTCGCAAGCCGGAGTCGGATTGGTTCGCCTACCGCTACGGCGTGGCGCCCGGGGGCAATGTTCTGGATGATCCGCACGGCGAGTTCCGGGGCAGGAACATCCTCCACCAGGCCCACGGCGTCGAGGAGACCGCGGCGCGGTTTGGGCAGACACCGGAGGGCGTGGAACGCGCGCTGGCGGCGGCTATTCCGCGGTTGCTCGAGCGCCGGGCGGCTCGAGTGCGCCCGCATCTCGATGACAAGGTGCTGACTTCGTGGAACGGGCTGATGATTTCGGCATTCGCCAAGGGCGCGCAGGTGCTGGGCGAGGCGCGCTATCAGCGGGCCGCGGAAGACGCCGTGCGATTCGTGCTCGGCCACATGTACGAGAAGGAAAGCGGCATTCTGCTGCGGCGGTGGCGCGCCGCCGAGGCCGCCATCCCGGGCTTCCTGGATGACTACGCCCTCTTCGCAACGGCGCTGCTCGATCTCTATGAGGTGAATTTCGACATCACCCTGCTTGAGCAAGCCGAGGCATTGGCCCGCAAGCTGGTATCGCTGTTCGAAGACACCGCGGAGGGCGGCTTTTTCAGCACGGCGGCCGGCGACGACAGCCTGGTCCTGCGGGTGAAGGACGACTACGATGGCGCCGAACCGTCCGGGAACTCGGCAGCCGTGAACGTGCTCTTGAGACTCGGCCAGATTACCGGCGATGCACTCTTCACCGGCGCCGCCGGGCGCGCGCTCCAGGCGTTTGCCGGCAAACTGAGCCAGCACGCCATCACCCTGCCGCTGATGGCCGCGGCGTACCTCTACCAATCCGGGAAGCCGAAACAGATCATCCTGGTGGGCGGGCGCGATTCGGAGATGACTCGCGCCATGCTCACCGCCGTGCACGGGCGATTTCTGCCGGAGGCGATCGTACTGTTGGTGGATTCCGAGGAGACACGACAGCGGCTGGGAAGATGGTTGGGTGTGATTCGCGACATGAAATTCGAGGAGGGACGAACGACGGCCTACGTTTGCGAAAACTACACGTGCCAGATGCCGGTTTCCGATCTTGACCAATTCATCAAGTTGCTAGAATAAAGAGTTCACGCCCTCATTCACCCCGCGTGGAAAATCGTTCAATAACCGTTATAGGAGGAAACAAATGGAAAGACCAGGCGCAACGACGCTCCGTGGCAATCCCTTGACCCTGGTGGGTCCCGAACTCAAGGCGGGCGATACCGCTCCGAATTTCGAAGTGGTGGACAACGGTCTGCAGGCCGTCGATCTGGCCAAGACAGGGTCCACGGTGCGCATTTTCAGCGTAGTCCCTTCGCTCGATACTCCGGTTTGCGACGCGCAGACGAAGCGCTTCAACGAGGAGGCCGCGAAGTTGCCGGGAGTCGACATCTACACGATCAGCATGGATCTGCCGTTCGCGCAAAAGCGCTGGTGCGGCGCCTTCGGCGTGGACAAAGTGAAGATGCTTTCCGACCACCGGACGGGAAGCTTTGGTTCGGCGTACGGCACGCTGATCAAGGAGCTTCGCATCGAGAGCCGCGCGATTTTCGTGCTCGACCGGAACAACGTGGTGAAGCACGCGGAATACGTCAAGGAAGTAGGCGATTATCCGAATTACGAGTCGGCGCTCGCGGCCGCAAAGGAAGTGGCGGGTTAGATTCCCACGCGGGTTGCCAGGCGGGCGGCCCGCGTTCCTCACTTGACGGAGAAATCGAAGATCTGGGCGTTGACCTTTCCCTCCGTGTACTCGATGACGGCGTATTCGCCGGGCGGCAATGGCTGCATGGGCCAGATCTTGTATAGCTGATCCCCCACCTGGCGGCGGAAGATCTCCACTTCTTCCCG
>JADLBG010000007.1 GCA_020847895.1 Bryobacterales bacterium | reverse complement strand
TCATCTTCCAGAGTCAGGAGTTTCTTCAAACCGTCACGGACGATGGGGTGATCATCGGCGATAACGATGCGAATAAACTTTTCCTCTTGGACCTCCGGTGTATCCTCAGAATGAAGATCGCTGGTTTCGTTCGTCAGAATGGCTGTGCCCTTATTCATAGCCGCTCCCTTAGTACCACGACTTGATTCTATGTTGGGGTTAGTACCCGGTCAATTGAGGTAACCCTTAAAACCTCCTCGGATTTTGCTCCACGTTCATCTCAGGCACCCCTTAAAATCAAGTCAGCTCCTACTTAGACCGCAAATACGGAAATAGTGCCAGGCAGCCGGACTCCGGCTTTTGCCGGCCCCCAGACCGCCTGATACGAATCTCCGCAGGAATACGCTAGGCCTAAATCGTACCAGATTCCAGGACTCATAGGATCACCACGCTTTCGTGGGAGGACGGCGGGAGCGGAGAGCGGACTACGGATCTCCTTCGGCCGTGCACGGCTTCAGTGAAGTGCGAATAAAATGTCGACGAGAAGGGGCTGGGCCTGGAGGAAAGGCTGCGGCTGTTTTGCGGGCACGGCGGTACAGCATGCGCATCAGCATCTGGTGGTGTATCGCGATCTGAAACCGGGGAATATTCTGGTCACCCCGGAGGGGGATGTGAAACCGCTCGATTTCGGAATCGCAAAGCTGCTGTTTCCGCAGTTCGGCGGCGAGGATGTGGCGCGGACGGAGACCGGCTTGCACGACGAAGCGGGGGAGCAGGAGATCGCCCGTTACCTCGGCGCCGTCAACGAACGGTTGAAATAGCAGGTCTCAGGAAGGCTTTTTCCTGCCGCTATGCTGCCAGCAGAACTGGCTTCCAGGGGCCGCTTTGCGGCTGCATTGTTTACCGTCCTTGGTGCGAGCCTGGCAGCGGGGGCCTTTGTTGTCGCCCTTGGCGGCGGATTTCCGCTCGACGGGGACGGGAATGGGGAGCCCGGTGGATTGCCCTTGAAGCAGGGCAGCGGACAGGGCGAGGAACAGGAGCCGGCGGATCATCAGGTTATCCTTTCGTGGGGTTATCCATTCGTGCTTTGCTACTTGACGTTGATCGTCCCGCGGCACGTGCCGGCGCCGCACTTACAGGTAACGCGCTCGACATCCTTGGGGAAGTGATAGTCCACCGTCAACTCTTCACCCGGCTCGATCCAGCGTTTGCTCACGTAAAGAATGTGGCCTTTGGTGATCATTGCTCTCAGGTTAGGTTCACAGGAATGGTTGATGTATTCGGCGCCGCTGCCGCCCACGGCGCCGTCCAGCGTCCAATAGTTGTCCAGAGTAAAGAGATAGTGGAGTTTGCGCGCGTCCCGTTTTTTCGTTTCGCGGCGGCTGATCCGCTCGCCAGTATATTCTATGACCTTGCGGCGGGGGGGAATCCTTTCGAGAGCATAGACGCCCCAGCGATGGATTCCGGAAGGAGCGAGTTCGAGCCGGAAACACCGATAGCGCGGATCCAGTCTGGGACCCTGTTTTCCAGCGGGGTCGTCGGGGACCACGGCAGTTTGCCGTTTCTGCGCGGATGCCATGACGCCGGGATCAGAAGTCGTCCTGCGCAGCGCCTTTCTTCTTGCCCTTGCGCCGGACGATGATGATGACGACGCACGCCACTGCGAGAATGCCGCTGACGATCTGGACCATTTCCGTACTCATAACTCTCTCCTTGGACCCAACTATGCTCCCGTCTTCTGCTTGATGGTATCGACGAGTTCCTTGACCGCCGAAGCGCTCTTGTCGAGCATTGCTTTCTCCTCCGGCGTCAGTTTTACTTCGTAGACCTTTTCAATCCCCATCGCCCCCAGTTTCACGGGCACTCCAACAAAAAGGCCATTATATCCGTACTCACCCTCGAGATAGGCGGCGCAGGGAAGAACTTTCTTCTTGTCTTTGAGAATGGACTCCACCATTTCGACCGCGGCCGAGGACGGGGCATAGTAGGCGCTGCCGGTCTTGAGGTACTTCACAATCTCGGCGCCGCCGTCCCGGGTACGCTGAACGATGGCGTCGATGCGTTCCCGAGGAAGCAATTCCGTGAGCGGGATGCCGGAAACGCTGGTGAGGCGCACCAGGGGGACCATTGTGTCGCCATGGCCGCCGAGCACGAGGGCCTGCACACTCTCGACGGATACGCCCAGTTCGGCGGCGAGAAAGGTGCGGTAGCGGGCGGTATCAAGGATACCGGCCATGCCGATGACACGGTTGCGGGAGAACTTCGACGTCTGGAACGCGGTCCAGCACATTGCGTCGAGCGGGTTGGTGACGATAATGAGGATTGCGTTGGGCGAGTACTTGGCCGCGCCCTCGGTAGCGGTTTTGACGATTTCGTAGTTCGCCATCAGCAAATCATCGCGGCTCATTCCAGGCTTGCGGGGAAAGCCGGCGGTAATGACGACGATGTCGGAGTTCGCGGTGGGCTCGTAATTATTCGCGCCCGAGACGGTAACATCGTAGCCCTCCACGGGACCGGCCTCGAGCAGATCGAGACCTTTGCCCTGCGGCACACCCTCCACGACATCGACGAGAACTACGTCCGCCAGTTCTTTGCTGGCGATCCAAAGAGCGCAACTGGCGCCTACGTTACCGGCGCCGACAACGGTTACTTTTTTACGCATAGATTAATCCTATATGGTCGGAGACCCGACGGGGAAATTATAGCCCCGGAAGGGAGCGCCAGTCACTTGGGGAAAACACGGGCCAAGCGGCTACAATGATACAGAATGTCCAACCCCGATACCGCCGCGGCCTACATGCGGCGCATGAAAGAACGGGTGCGCGAGTTGCGTCCGAGGCGGCGCATCGTCTTTCCGGAAGGCGCCGACCCACGAGTGATCAGCGCCGCCGCCCGCCTCTCCTCCGATGAACTGGTGGAGCCGATTCTCATCGGGCCGGCTCCCTCGCAACCCCCCGCCGGAGTCCGGTTTACGGAACCGGCCGCCTCGCCGAAACTGGCAGCCTATACGCGGCAATATTATGAGCGGCGGCGCGCCAAGGGCATCACGGAAATGGAGGCTGCGGAAATCGCCCGCCGGCCATTGTTTTTTTCCGCGCTGATGGCGGCGGCGAATGATGCCGACGGGTTTGTGGGGGGCGCCGTGAACACGACGGCCGAGACCGTTCGAGCCGCGTTACATTGCATCGGGACGGCGAAGAACGTTCAGACAGTCTCGAGTGTCTTCATCATGGCGGTGCCCAATCCGCGGATCGGCCATAACGGGCTGCTGGCGTTTGCCGATTGCGCGGTGGTGATCGAACCGACAGCAGTGGAATTGGCGGAAATCGCGATTACGACGGCGCAGAATACGCAGGCATTGATGGATGTGGAGCCCGCGGTGGCGCTGCTCTCTTATTCAACGAAAGGCAGCGGCAAGGGCAAACGGATCGATACGGTGGTGGAGGCGCTGCGGATCGTGCAGGCGCGCGCGCCGCGCCTGCACGTGGACGGTGAGTTGCAAGGAGACGCGGCGCTGGTGGAAGCCCTCGGACGCTCGAAGGCGCCGGGGTCGACGGTGGCCGGCCGGGCCAACACGCTCATCTTTCCCGACCTGATGTCCGGCAACATCTGCTACAAACTGGTGGAGCGTCTGGGGGGGGCGGCCGCCATCGGGCCGTTCCTCCAGGGGCTCGCCAAGCCGGCCAACGATCTTTCGCGCGGGTGTTCGGAAGAGGATGTATATAACGTGGCGATTGTCACCGCGCTGCAAACGGAGATCCGGTAATGTCCCGCATCGCGCTGGTGTACCACGACGGCTACGATTTGCACTTCGGCGACCATGTTTTTCCCTCTGTGAAGTACAAACTGATCCGCCAGAAGTTGATTGACGACGGCTTCGTGAAAGCAGAGGAAATTCACCAGCCGGAACCGGCCGGCGATGAGGACGTGCTGCTGGTTCATACGCCGGAGTGGGTGAAGGGCCTGAAGACCGGGACACTCAGTTATGCGGAGATCCTGAGGCTGGAAGTGCCCTATAGCCAGCAGATGGTGCGGGCCTTCTGGCTGGCTGCCGGAGGGACTACACTGGCGGCGCGGCTGGCATTGCGCCAGGGGGTGGGATTCAACATCGGGGGCGGATTCCATCATGCGTTTCCTGGACACGGAGAGGGGTTTTGCGCCATTCACGATGTGGCGATCGCCATTCGCAAATTGCAGAAGGAAGTGGCGATCCGGCGGGCGATGGTGGTGGATTGCGACGTGCATCACGGCAACGGCACGGCCGCCATTTTTTCCGGAGATCGAAGCGTATTTACACTATCCATTCATCAATTTAACAATTATCCACAGGAAAAACCGCCGTCCACGGTGGATATACACCTCGCGGATGGAACAGGGGATACGGAATACCTCGAGAGGCTCGGGGAGGCATGTCGTCTGACGATTGCCGGATTCGAGCCCGAGATTCTTTTCTATGTAGCGGGCGCGGATCCCTACATCGATGATCAGTTGGGTGGATTAAATCTCACGATGGAAGGGCTGATGGAGCGGGATGAACTGGTGACGGAGACAGCGCTGAGCAAGGGAGTTCCGGTGGCGGTTGTACTGGCGGGGGGCTACGCAAGAGAACTCTCCGACACGGTATCCATACACGCCAACACGGCCTATGCGGCGGAGAAAGTACTGCGCAGCGTGGACGGGTGGAGCGCGGAATCCTAAGACCAACCTAATATTCAAGATTACCCTGAACTCGCCGATAAGATCGTTCTGGTGAATAGCGGGAAGTGTTTGGATTTTCGAAAGACTACCGCATGGGTTATGTGCTGGGGCTCCCTGTTGGCGGCACCATCCTGCCGCGTACACCCGGAAGACCGGCACACTTACCGAATCGGCTATGACGAGGCGTTTCCCTATCACGCTCTTGCCCGGGACGGCAAGCCGGAAGGCTTCACCTTTGACGCCATTGATGAAGCCGCCGCGCGACGCAGTATCCGGCTGGAATGGGTGCATGTCGAGGGAGGCCCCGAGGACGCCTTCCGAAAGTACGGCGTGGACCTCTGGCCGCGCCTGCGCCCGACGCGGGAACGGCTGGAGCATTACCACGTTACCCAACCCTGGATGAGGCTGAGCTTCTCTCTGCTCACCCCTCGCGCGCCGGGCAGCCGGTGGCCGAGCATGACGAGACGAAGAGTGGTGGCGGTGGATGGGAGTCCGGGCATCCATGAAGTGGGTCGGCAATACCTGGCCGACAGGAAACTCGCGGACTACAAGGGAAATCAGGCGGCCTTGGAAGCCGTATGCAGTGGCGAAGCCGAGGCGGCGCTGCTCGAATACAGGACAGGTATCGAACTGCTGCTGCAAAAACCGTCCGCATGCCGGGATGTGGATTTGCTTCCGGTTCCCCTGGAAGATGCGAACATCGCGGTGGGGTTGGGAGCCACCCTCGATACGGGTTTTGTTGCCGAAGCCTTACGGGACGAACTGGAGCGGTTGTGGGAGGACGGAACGCTGGCTCGTCTACAGTCGAAGTGGTTCTATCAGCCGCCGAACGAGGTGCGAACCATTCTCGAAGCGGTGCAGGCGCGGCGTGCGGCGCAAACTCTCCGGGCCGGGATTATTCTTCTGGCGTCGGCGCTGGTAGCCACTCTGGCGCTGGCTCAGAAGGCGCGGCGGGCGCGCCGGCACGCGGAAGACGCGAGCGCGGCGAAGTCGGAATT
>JADLBG010000006.1 GCA_020847895.1 Bryobacterales bacterium | reverse complement strand
GCTGATCACAAATGACCCGGTGGCCTCGTGCTTCGGCTTCGAAACGGGCCTGATCCAGGTATTTCACGCTGACGTTCACGCTTATTCCTCCAGCAGAGGAGATTCACTCCGGCGCGGAAGGTGACAGTGTTTCGAGGAAACCGGCCTGGATGGCGAAGGGTCCGAGGCCCCCATCCCCTGAATAGGCCAGCACAGTGTACTCGCCGGGGGTGAGATAGGTGGTCAGACGGACCACGCCGATTGCTTGCTGTGTATTCACATGGGGGTAACGGTTTTTTCTGTCCACAATGACCAGGCCCGGCGCGAAAACGCCGGCCGCCATGTCCACTTGCAGTGTTCCTTCGCGTTCGATGGTCAATTTGTAGGCCTTGGCCGGATTGGGCGCGCTTTGTTCGAGGAGCATCTCGCGGATGCGGCAATCGGAGGAGGTGAGTTCGGGTGTGAGCGAGGCGTCGAGGGCGAGGTCGGCCACGGGGCAGGATGGAGGATCCGCGAGGGTGGCCGCCAGGTCGAAAGCCCCGGTCTCTCCCAGGTTATAGGCGTTGGCGAGGATGGTATAGACGCCTGGATCGAGCGTGACCACAATGCGGGCATTCGAGCCGCCGCCGCCGTCATCATCCTGCGCGATGCTCGTCTTGTCTTCATGCAACAGGCCCAGATAGGCGTCAAACCGCGTACTGGCGAGATCAATGGTCACCAGCGCGCGCTGCGCTACTTCGAATTTGTAGACCTTGAGGAAGCTGAACTCGGTGAGGAACGGAACATAATCCACGAAGCTGCAATCGGAAGCTGCCAGCGTCGCGGACACCGACCCGGGGAGGGCGATTCTGTCCTCGACACAGGGAAGCGGGGCGTCCAATTTGGCGCGAAGCGAATAGGCTCCCGCCTCGACACCGGCCGAAGTGGCTACCAGCAGGTAGTCGCCCGGGGGTACGCCCATTGACATGCCGGCATTGCCATTGCCCGCGCTATTGTCGTCACTCGCCAACACCTTCTTTGTGGCCGCGTCGAGGAGGATGAGGTAGGAATCCACCACAGTGGAACTCATCACCGCGGTAAGAATGGTGTAGTCCGTGATTTGGAACCTGTAGACATCGAAGAAGCGGCCTGATGTGCCCGGAACGAGCAGGTCCACCTGCCGGCAATCGGAGGTGGAAAGCTGGCCGGAAATGGCTGTTCCGGGATTGAGACCAGCGCCGCTACAATCCCGCAGGTTCTCGAGGGACGTCTTGAGAGTGTAGCCGCCGGTGTTTCCGTTTGCGCTCGCTACAATCACAGTCGCACTGCCTTGCGGGAGGCTGACGGCGGCGCCGGCAGGAGCGGTGGTTGTGCCCGTGCCCGATGTCACTACATGGCGGAGACTATCCACCACGACGAGAGCGGGGATGAAATTCGCGGCAGCCGCGCTGAGGAAGAGGACTCCGCCGCCTTCGGGGATGTCCACTGAGTACGCCTGTGCGTTCAGCGGGCGAAGAGCGGGGATGTCCACGAGAGCGATGGGGGAAACGGAATCCTGTCCCTTGCAGGTAGTGGATAACAAGCCGCTGACGGTTGTTCCGAGTTGCAGGGGCTGCGGGGAGCAATCCGCGGCCCAAGCGTGGGCTGCGATGGCGAGCAGCGAAAAACCGATGATCGATTTCATAGCCTTGACCATCGAGGCGCTTGGAAGGCTCCCGCGGTTACTCGGGCGCTCGCGAAACCCAGCCGGGCGCTGTGTCCAATGCCTGGCGAAGCAACAGGTTCAACTGCGCCGCATGGTGCTGCACGTGACGCATGTTGTAGAGGAGGAGTTCGACGCCACCCACGGAAACCCAGGGAAACGCCGCGGGCTCGACAGATTTCTCCGCAGTGAGGGCATCGATCACGGTACGGCACTTCTCACGGCAGTGCCTGAGGTAGGGGAGAAGTTCGGCCTTTGTGTAGGGCCTTTCCGGAAGCACACCCGCCGGATCCAGTTCGCTGAGGGTAAACGGAGCCGGAGGCGCGAAGCCATTCAACTTGCCGGACAGATAGAGGTCGAGAAAGAAGAGGGTGTGGAAGACGGTGTACCAGAATTCCGGCCGGCGGGTGCGGTCATGCCACAGGTCATCGGGACAGGCGGCCACGGCATTCCCGATCATGTCGATGGCGGCGCCGAATTGGCGCCAAAGAGCCGTTTTCCAAGGGGTATCCACAGCGTTTGGGCTTTACGTGGGCGCCACCTGCAATTCGTTGACGACCTTCTTTACGCCCTTCACCTTGCCGGTAAGGTGTTCCGCCTTGGAGCGGGCTTTTTCGGTGCGCACCTTGCCTTTCAGGGTAACCACGCCGGCGGCAACATCCACTTCTATGGCTCCACCCTTGACATCGGGGTTGCTGGCGAGTTTCAAGCGCACCTGGTCGTAGATGCGGTCATCATTCTTTTTGTCCTGTGCGAACAGGCTGGCTTGGGAAAGCAGCAGGACACACAGCATGGTCAGCGTGGCGAGAATCCGCATGGGGAAGATTCCTTCAACTGGTAGTCTAGCGCATCGTGCTATCCTCACGATTGAAGTTCTCCACAGCACGACAGGTATAGGCGGAATTCACCACCTGGTGCGGGAGTGCCGGATTCACCACACTAGAACAGCATCTTCCCGCGGGACGGATTGAGCAGGTTACGCGCGCCATTGTCCACCGGGGGCCGGATCAG
>JADLBG010000005.1 GCA_020847895.1 Bryobacterales bacterium | reverse complement strand
TTGTAGAGCGGGACGCAGGAGAAGATCACCACCACGGCGCAGGAGGCGACAATCATGCGGTGATGCATGGACCACCACAGGAACTTCGTGTAGATGCGGTCAAGGATACCGTAGAAACCGCGGCGCGAATCGGAGTCGGACTCGCCGGGCGCGTGCGCATGGTGCTGCACTTTCAACATTCGCGAGCTCATCATCGGAGTCAGCGAGAAACTCACCAGCAGCGAGACCAGAATCGCCGCCGCTGCCGTCACGCCGAAGCTGTAGAGGAACCGCCCGGAAATGCTCGACATAAAAGACACGGGCAGGAAGATCACCACCAGGCTGAACGTGGTGGCCATCACGGCGAGGCCGATATCCTTGGTCGCGAGCACCGCGGCTTTCATCGGAGGCAGGTTCTTCTCTTCGATGAAGCGGAAAATGTTCTCCAGCACTACGATGGCGTCATCAATCACCACCCCCACCATCAGCACCAGGGCCAGCATCGTGATGTTGTTGAGGGTGAATCCGAAGGCGTACATGACACCGAAAGTGGAGATGATGGAGGCGGGAATAGCCACCGCCGCGATAATAGTGGCGCGCCAGTTCCGCATGAACAGCAGCACCACGAGCGAAGCCAGAATGCTCCCGAGAATCAGGTGCAGGCGCACTTCATGGAACGCGGCCTCGATGTAGCGCGATTGATCCTGCACAATATCGAGGCTCACCCCCGGCGGCAGCACTTGCCGGATCCGCGGCAGCTTCTCTTTGACGTTGTGGATCACCTCGATGGTGTTGGCTCCCGATTGCCGGCGGACTTGCAACGCCACCGCCGTCTTGCCGTCATAGCGGGCGGCGGTGCGCTGCTCCTTGTGTCCGTCTTCGGCATAGCCGATGTCACGGATACGGACAGGGGCGTTGCCGATAGTGGCCACCACCAGATCGTTGAACATGCGCGGGTCGGCGAAACGGCCAAGCGTTCGCAGCACCAGTTCCCGCCTGCCTTCATCGACGCGTCCGCCCGGAATTTCCGAATTCTGCCGCTCCACGGCGTCGCGCACCTTGATGATGGGGATCTTATAAGCCGCGAGGCGATTGGCGTCTACCCAGACATTCACCGCGCGCTGCTGCCCCCCAATCACCATTACCTGCCCCACGCCGCCGAGCGATTCGATGTTGTCCTTCACTTCGCGGTCAGCCAGTTCGTAAAGCTCGCGGGGAGTGCGCGGTCCGGAAACCACCAGGCTGAGGATGGGGGAGGCTTCCGTGTCGAGTTTGCGGATGAGTGGCGGCTTGGCGTCGCGGGGCAGCAGGCTGATCACCGTGGCCACGGCATCCCGAATGTCCTGCGCGGCCACGTCGATATTGCGCTTCAGGTTGAACGTGATGGTGACAATGGACATGCTCTCCGTGGACGTGGATCGAATGTCCTCGATGCCTTCCACTGTGGCGACGGCATCCTCGATGCGGCGGGTGATGGTGGTTTCAATTTCTTCAGGCGATGCCCCGATCAACTGCGTGCGGACGCTGATGATCGGGATGTCGACATCAGGGAAGCGGTCGATCCCCAGCTTGCCGTAGGAAACGCCCCCTACCACGATGAGGGCCATGATGAGCATTACAGCGAATACCGGCCGGTGGATACAGACTTCGGCGAGTTTCTGCATCTTACCGCCCTGTCACTTCCACCTTCATGCCGGGGGTGAAACGGTCGCTTGGCTCGAGGACAATGCGGTCGCCGGGTTTGAGCCCTTCGGCCACCTCGACCCGTTCTCCGTCGAGCCGCCTGCCCTGCCGGATTTGCCGGTCTTCCAGGGAATTCCCGGAGACGGTGAAGACGCGGTCCACGCCGGCGAAACTCAATACGGCGCGCGTGGGTACGGCGATTCCCCGCGCATCCGGATTCACCACGATGGTCGCCTCGACAAACGATCCGGCGCGGAGACGTCCATCCTCGTTCGGCGCCTCGCCTTCCACGGTGAGCGAGCGGTTCTGCGCTTCAATGGCCGGCGATATGCGTACGACATGGCCGGGTTGCGGCGTGGTTTGCCCCGCCAGGGTCAGGTCAATCCGCTGGCCGGCCTTCACCTTGTACGCCTGCCGTTCCGGCACGCTCAAGCGAACCCGCAGCGGATGCCAGCGGACCAGGACAACAGCCGGCGCATTGACGGCAAGGTATTCGCCAAGTGTGGCGATGCGCTGCGTGATAGCGCCGCGAAACGGAGCGCGGATCACCGTATCGGAAAGCTGCTGCTTAGCCAAGGCGGCTTCGTGGCGGTGTTGCCGGATTTCGGCGATGGTGCGGTAAACCTCTTCGATGGCAGCCTGCCGGCGCGCCTCGGCTGCCTGCAAGGCGACGTCCGCCCGCTGGAAGTCCACGTTCGAAACAATGCCTTTCTTGAAGAGTTCGTTGGCATTGTTGTACATGAGGGTCGCCTCCTTGAGCGAGGCGGCCGCCTGCCGCACGATGGAAGTCTTTTCGGGATCTATCGTGTCAACGTTCCCCGGACCAAGTCCGATGCGCGCGCGTGTCTGTTCAACGGAGGCCTCCGCCTGGCGCAGGCGCAAATCGTAGTCCTCTTTCTCCAACTCCGCGATCGGGTCGCCCTCGTTCACCCGGCTGCCGAGATCGACGTAGAGTTTCGCCACCCGTCCTGGCACCTTCGCGCGCAGCGTAGCCTCATCCTCTGCCAGCAGTTCCCCCGTGGCGCTGATGACCTCGGGAATATTCTCTACTTCCAGCGTTTTCACCTGGACGGTTGGCGGCCTTCCGGTATCGGTTGCGTTGACGGTCCCAGTGGAATAAGGGCCGCTACAGGCTGTCTGCATCAGGACGAGGATGACTGGCAAAAACCAACGGAGCATGGTAGTTCTGGCGCTCATTCTCTCATAAGTGGTTACTCGCGGAACAACCGCTATCGATTTCCCGACGAGCGTAGCCTCGGATGAATCTCCCCCAGAGAGAGTCGTGCTGTTTTTTCATACAGAAATCCCAGTATGGTATAGCGCTTGCCGGCCTCTGTAGAATCGCTTACTCGGTTACTGTGTCACTCCTCGGTCCATCGCCATCCGTCCGCCCGGTGAAATCATGGGAGCGTCTGTCTCTCTGTTCATTGCTCATCGCAATGACATTTGCCATGGCGCTTCACGCCGCGCGCCTGGGCGTAACCGTGGATGAGCCGAGCCATCTGCTGTCCTCCTACCTTTACTGGCGGGGAGCCGATACGCTCCCTCCCCGGGACATGCCTCCCCTCCTCAAGATCAGCGCCGGTTGGGCGCCGCATCTGTTAGGGCTGCCCGTCCCGCCCACGCTCGGCCAGCGAGGACACCGGCGCACGGAATGGGATGCCGCCTCCGACATGATGACTCGCATGAAGTGGGGCGCCATCGCGAAGGTCTTCTTCCTCACCCGCCTGCCAATGCTCGTATTCCCCCTGCTTGCCACGGGATTGTTATGGTGGTGGGCACGGCAGCTTTTCGGTCCTGCCTGCGCGATGCTACTGGCCGCGGCTCTCGCCCTGGAGCCCACGGCTCGGGGACACAGTTCCATCCTCAAGAATGACATCGCGTCCATGTTCGCTTACCTTCTGTTCTGGTATCGCGCATGGCGCTATTGGAATGCGCCGGCGACGGGTAGCGCCGTGGCACTGGGTGGAGCGCTGCTGCTGGCGGTGATCAGCAAGTTGTCGATGCTGTTTCTGTTGGGTGTCGCGCCCCTGATCGTGCTGGCAAAGAGCCTCTCACTAAAGGAAGATCGCCGCCGCGCGATCCTCACCGGCCTCTGTTGCGTGCTCCTTATCCCCTACCTGGGCACGCTTGCGGCCTACCAGTTCGAGACAAGGCTTCTCGATGCGGATGAGTTGAGCCGGCTGTGGGCGCACGCGGCTGTGCCGAAGTGGTTTGTCGCGCTCGCGGAAGTTTTCCGGGTCATTCCCGTTGCTTCCGGAATGTGGGAGGGCTGCCTCGCGCTGTTCTCGAGCAACCACGAAGCCGTCCCGGTCTATCTGATGGGTCAGGTGCTTCCGGAAGGCAGCCTCTTCTACTTCCCCATAGCGCTGGCCGTCAAAGTGCCGGGCGCTCTCCAGTTCCTCATCGTGTTGGGAGTTGCGCTATCGCTCCTCTATCTGCGCAAAGGGAAATTTGGGCAAGGCTGGGCATTTTGGCTGATTCCCGGATTTCTCTACATCGCCCTCGCTTCGCTGTCGCGATTCCAGTTGGGGGTGCGGCTGGTGCTTCCAGCCTTGCCCTTTGGGCTGATGCTGTGCGGCGTGTCCTTGCAATACCTGCTGACGCACAGGCGCGGACAGGCGTTTGCGGCTCTCCTTTTCTGCTGGTTGTTCTACCGCTCCGTGGAGATCTATCCGCGCGGCATCACGTACTTCAACGTTTGGGCAGGCGGCGCGGACAACGGCCTGCATTACCTTGCGGACAGTAACCTCGATTGGGGGCAGGGCCTCCCCGATCTCGCCGATTTTGTGCGGAAACGTGGGATTCACAAGCTGCGCCTGTCTTATTTCGGATTCGATATCCCATACCGCTACTTTCCCGAGGGCGAACTCGAGGTGGTGGCTCCTCCGTGGGACGATTCCGCCGCCGAAGGGAAGTATCTAAGGCCGGAACCGGGATACTATGCCGTGAGCGCCACACTGCTGCCGGGCCACTATTTCGCGCCCAAGTATCGCAATTACTACCAGGTTTTCCGGTCGCTGAAGCCCATCGCCAAGCCCGGCCACTCCATTTACGTGTATCGCATTGACCGCAAGTTCCAATGAGGTGACGAATGTTTCCATCCCTGAGCGTTTTCTTTCCAGCCTACAATGACGCTCCCTCTCTGCCGGGTCTGCTGCGCACTGCCTTCGCTGTACTCGAGGAGCATGTCCTCGACTATGAGGTGATCGTCGTCAACGACGGCAGCCAGGATAATACGGCGCAGGTGCTGGAAGAACTCGCGAAAAAATACGCGCCGCGTCTGCGCGTCATCACCCATCCGAAAAATCGCGGCTACGGCGGGGCGCTTCGCAGCGGCTTTGCGGCCGCCGCCAAGGAGTTTGTGTTCTACACCGATGGTGACGGCCAATACGATGTCAATGAGTTACCTGGTTT
>JADLBG010000004.1 GCA_020847895.1 Bryobacterales bacterium | reverse complement strand
GACGGCACGGGCAATCCGTCGTTCCTGGCAGACCTGGCGATCAAAGACCGGCACATTGCCGCCATCGGCAAACTCAGCGGCAAGACGGCCCGCCGCACGATCGACGCCGCCGGCTTGATCGTCGCCCCGGGGTTCATCGATATCCACAATCACTCGGACTACACCGTGATGGCGGACGGGAATGCGCAGTCGATGATCCGCCAGGGCGTGACCAGCATGATCTTCGGCGAAGGCGGTTCGGCCGCCCCCTCGCGGGAGTTTCCGCGGTTCACGGACTATTTTCAGAAACTGCTCGAAAAGGGCATCAGCACGAACATCGGTTCCTATGTAGGATCAAGCCAGATCTGGGTCCAGGTGCGCGGGGAGAAAGCCGGTCCGCCAACCGCGGAAGAACTGGACAGAATGCGGACCCAGGTCCGGCAGGCGATGGAGGACGGAGCGCTCGGCGTCGCGAGTTCCTTGAGCGGGCCTCCCGGATCCTGGATCGACACCAACACGCTGGTCGCGATGTGCCGGCAGGCGGCGCCCTACAACGGCATCTACTCGACGCACATGCGTACGGAAGGTTTCGGCGTGTTCGAATCGGTGGCCGAAGCCCTCGAAATCGGCCGGCGCGCCCATGTCCCCGTCGACATCATTCATCTCAAGATCGCCGAACACAAATTGTGGGGCCGCATGCCGGAATTGGCGGCCACCATCGCCAACGCGCGGGCCCAGGGCCAGCAGGTGGAAGCCAACGTCTATCCATACCGGGCCGGACAGAATAACCTGTCGAGCATCATTCCTCCGTGGGCGCACGAAGGCGGCAAAAACGCCATGATCGCGCGGCTCAAGGACCCGGCGCTGCGCCCGCGCCTCGAAAAGGAAATTCTGAATGGTATTCCCGGCTCGAACTGGTACAACCACTACACCGCCACGGGATCATGGGAAGGGATGCTGCTGGTTTCCTTTTCCAATCCCGCCTACAAGAAGTACGAAGGCAAGCGCATGAATCAGGTGATCTCCGACATCGGCGGCGACCCGGTCAGCGTGCTCTTCCGCGTTCTCATCGACAATTCGGCCAGCGTCCCCACGGTCTATTTCCACCACTCCGAAGACGACATGCGCTACGCGCTCAAGCAGCCGTTCGTCTCCATCGGATCGGACGGCACAGCCGTCACCACGGAAGGGCCGCTCGCCAAGGGGCATCCTCACCCGCGCTACTACGGCACCTTCCCGCGAATCCTCGGGCGCTACGTGCGCGACGAGAAGGTGATCACATTGGAGGAGGCTATCCGCAAGATGACATCCGCCAATGCCTCGAAGATTCACATCTATGACCGGGGCCTGCTGCGGCCGGGCTTGATGGCGGACGTCACGGTGTTCGATCCGAACCGCGTGATCGACAACGCCACGTTCGAAAAGCCGCACGCCTACGCTTCCGGGATTGAGTATGTGGTGGTGAACGGGAGCGTCGTGCTCGACAAGGGGATCCACACCGGAGCCCGCCCGGGGCAGATTCTCAAACCCTCCCGATAGGCTCACTGTTGTCCTGTTGTAATCGATAGTTGACAGCACCGCAGCCAACCTCATAAAATTGCATCGCTAAGAGCTTAAAGCGCTCAATCGCCCTGCTTCGAGGTCCATTATGTCGCCCTCTTCCTCCACCCGCAACTCCTCACTGTTGCTCTCCCTCTTCCTCCTCTCCGCGGCTTCCTCCCTCGCTCAATTCGGCACCGGCACCATTCTCGGCACCGTCTCCGACTCGAGCCAGGCCGTTATCCCCGGGGTCACCATCACCGCTCGCAACGATGCCACCAACGAATCGCGAACCTTCGTCACCGACGCCGAAGGCAACTACCGCTTCACCGCCCTGCCCAGCGGCACCTATACCATCACCGCTACCGCGCCTTCCTTCCGCTTGGCAACCGTTTCGAACGTCGTGGTCACCGTCAACACTCAGGTGCGTACCGACATAACCATGCAGGTGGGTAACGTGAGCGAAAAGGTGGAGGTGGAAGGAACCACGCCTCAGTTGCAGACCAACACCGCCGTGCTTGGTTCCGTTATCGACAACCGCACGATGCTCGAACTGCCGCTCAACAACCGCAATTTCTTCGACCTCGCCGCCCTCACCCCCGGTTCCCTGCGAACCGTGGGCACCAGCAGCGTCATGGATTCCCGCTCCATTGACATCGGCGGCGTTCGCAATACCTCCACAGGCGCCAACCTCGACGGCGTCGACTTCACTGTCGTGAATCAGAACAATCCCGGCATCGCCTTGTCCGTGGACGCTCTCGCGGAGTTCAAAGTCGTCACCAATTTCATGGATGCATCCTACGGCCACGGAGCCGCATTCATCGACATGGTCACTAAGCGCGGCAGCAATGCCTTCCACGGAACTGCCTATGACTTTGTTCGCAACCGGGCCTTTCAGGCGGGCCAGTTCTTCCGTCCGGCTACCGGAGCCCCTCGCTTCACTTACAATCAGCCCGGAGTCAGCGCCGGCGGCAAAATCCGCAAGGATAAGACCTTCTTCTTCGTGAATTACGAAGCCCGCCGGCGCCGGACGGGAGTCATTCTTCAGGGTCTCATCCCCACCGACGCCATGATGGCCGGCAACTTCAGCGCCACCGGAAAGACCATCAAGGATCCCTCGAATAACAACACACCGTTCCCCGGCGCGGTCATTCCGCAGAACCGCTTCGACCCCATGACGCAAAAAATGCTTCAGTATTTCCCCCACGCCAATTCAGCCGGTCGCCCCGGCGTCAATTTCCTCGTCACCCCCAGCGACTGGGAACGCCGCGACCAGATCACCGGGCGCATCGATCACCGCGTCTCCTCGAAAGGCAGCCTGTTCGGGCGCTACTCCTACGCCAATGACGACCTGACGAACGTCGCCTACATCATCGGACTCGGCGTCATTCGCCCCGACCGCACTCAGCACCTGTCCGTCGGCTATACCCATGTCTTTTCTCCCACCTTCATCAGCGATACCCGCTTGGGGTTCTTCAAAGCCTATCTCGCCCGCCAGAGCGACGGCGACCGCTATTCCACCAACTACGCGGCAGACCTCGGGTTCAAGAACCTGGCTCCAAGCCCCGGCGACTATACTCTCCCGAATGTGAACCTCACCGGCTACGCGCCGGGCTTCCCCGGAGCCAGCGCCGGATTCGTCGGCTATGGAACTCACATCGTCCAGAACAACATCTACTACCGCGGCGGAGAATCAGTCACTTGGATCCGCGGTGATCATACCGTGAAGGCCGGCATCGAGTATTCCCACCTGATGGTCGGCTATGACCAGGGCAGCAGCCAGAACGGCATCATGAACTTCACCGGCAACTACAGCGGCGACTCCTTTGGCGATTACCTGCTCGGCTTCCCCGGTTCGGCCACCGGTGGCCTCGGCAGTCTGGGCAACTACGGCGGTGTCGCAAAGTATTCCCTCGCTGAACAGATCTTCTGGTACGTGCAGGACGACTGGCGCATTAGCAACCGCCTCACCTTGAACCTCGGCCTTCGCTACGAATACCAGTCTCCCTACCGCGGAAGACTCGCCAATTTCGACCTCGGCCTCGGGAGGCAATTGCTCGCCGGGCGTCCGGATTACTACATCCCCGGCGCCGGGCTGTTTCAGAATACGGGAACCGTGGCGCTGCCGAATCCGCCCGTGGCCCCCGACAAAAACAACTACTCGCCGCGCTTCGGCCTTGCTTACCGCCTGGGCAACAATACCACCATCCGCACGGGTTTCGGCATTTTCTATGCCTTCAGCGGAGGCGGCGCCGCCGTCAACAACATGATGAGCACGCCCCCGTTCTTCGTTTTCGCCAACCTCGTCTCGAGCCCCACCATCCCACAAATCCGCATGTCCGACTTGTTTCCCGGGCCGGAGAAGAGCACCACCGGCGTCAGCAGCAATCAGGATCTGCTACAGCGCACCGGCTACCTCTACAACTACAACCTCAACATCCAGCACCAGATTCGCCCGGGCCTGCTCATCGAAAGCGGATACATGGGCAACACCGGTCAAAAACAGTACGGCTCAGTGCTCTTGAACCAGCCGCGCTTGCCGCAGAACAAGGACAATCCGGAACCCTATCAGACTCGCATGCCCTATCCCAATCT
The DNA here is from genome assembly GCA_020847895.1 of Bryobacterales bacterium. Taxonomy (GTDB): domain Bacteria; phylum Acidobacteriota; class Terriglobia; order Bryobacterales; family Bryobacteraceae; genus CADEFT01. The sequence continues at coordinate 4,106 of JADLBG010000004.1, read as the reverse complement.
GCCGCCGGGCTTCAGCCAGAACACAAACTACCAGTGGACCAACTACAACGCGGGCTATCTGAAACTCGAGCAGCGCCTCTGGCATGACCTCTCCTATACGGTCTCCTATACCTTCTCGAAGCTCATGGATAGCGGCGGCGCCGGCATGAATATGTACAACCGCCGTCCCGAACGCGAACCCGCGCCCAATAACGTCCCCCACAACTTCATTGCCAGCTATGTGTGGCAACTCCCCGTCGGTAAGGGCAAGGCCATGGACATCAGGAACGCGGTGCTCAATGGTTTCATCGGTGGATGGGAGATGGCCGGTATTACCAACTTCATTTCCGGTATGCGCTACACCATCGTCGCCGCCGGCGACCCCGCCAACGTGCTGGCCGGCGAGCAGCGCGCCAATGCCACCGGCGCTGCCATCCAGAAGTTGGACCCCCGCTCCAACAACCTCCTCGGCCTCGACAAGGCCGCTTACTCCACGCCCTCCAAGGGGACGTTCGGAAACCTCGGCCGGAATACGCAACCCGGTTTCGGCCTCAACAACTGGGACGTCAGCTTCAGCAAGAACTTCCACGTTCCCAAACTCGGCGAACAGTCCCGGCTGCAAGTCCGCGCCGAGTTCTTCAATCTCTTCAACCATACCCAGTTCAACAATCCGATCGCCACCGTCAACGTCAGCACCTTCGGATTGGTCAATAGCACGCGCGACCCCAGAATCCTCCAATTGGGCGGCAAACTGTACTGGTAACCCGCGGCCCGGGGTTCATTTATGGATTGGCCGGTTAACGGTCACAAGTCATTCGTTTTTCTTTTTGAAGCCCTAACTTATAGAGAAATCTATAAATATTGGAGTTGACATCAGCCTCTCCTCCCTTTGCCCGTCATCTCCGCCAGCTAAGCTGTAGCCAGAACGGGTTACTGCCCGCCCCCCTGGCCCGGCAGCGTCTTCGCGCCGGGCCGATTCCCTGGAGGCTTAGCAAATGTTTTCCAATCCTCGTTGGGCCCGGCGTGTCCTTCCCCTGGCCTGGTTGGCGTGTTCCCTGTCGTTGGGAGCTCAGCCCAGTCTCACTACCATCGAAGACACCGTCTTCCGCGCCGACGGACAGCGGTTCGACGGCGTCGTCATGATCGAGTGGCGCAGTTTCCTCGCCTCCGATTATTCCTCCATCGCCGCCTATAGCAAGAATTCCCGTATCATCAGCGGCGTCCTGAAGGTGAGCCTCGTGCCCACTACAACCGCCTCCGTTGGCGCCTACTACATCGTCAGGTACAGCAACAACGGCCGCGTCCTCTTCACCGAGTATTGGGCCGTGTCTCCTAGCGCAACCTCGCTCAAACTCAAGGATGTCCGCCTCGTCGGACCCCCCATCGCCGGCGCCGCCGTAAACTCACCCGCCGCCAATACCGGACCTGTCCAGATCGGCGACGTCCCCGGTCTCACCGAGGAACTCGCCGCCAGACCCAAAAAGGGACTCGGATTCATCCCGTCCCGCGCCGCCGTCATCAACTCCAATGGCGATTTCGATGCCGCAGTCGGTGATCCCACCGATTGTCTTCACGTCAATGGTTCAACTGGTCCTTGCTCCGGTTCCTCCTCCCCCGGTTTTGTGGACGGCGAAATCCCGGCCGGCGCGCTCAACGGCGCCAATGCCGTCTTTACTCTCGCCAATGCTCCCAACCCCGGAAACAGCCTGCAACTCTTCCGCAACGGAGTACTCCAGAAGTACGGGCTCGATTTCAATCTCTTGGGTAACACCATCACCTTCCAGCCAGGCGCCTTCCCCCAATCAGGCGACCTGCTGATTGCCTCCTACCGCATCGCAGGCGCTTCCGGCCTGACGGGAGGCTCCGAAGCCGGCGGAGCCCTCACCGGCTTCTTCCCGGCCCCCTCCATCGCTCCCGGAGCCATCGCCGATCAGCATATCTCGCCAAACGCGGGAATCGTCGAATCCAAACTCGCTCTGAACTTCCCCACTCACTCCAACGCGAATGACCCCGCCACCGATCAGAAGGCGGCTCTCTCCGGTTCCGCCGGCAATCCCTCCAACACCAACCGCTTCGTTACCGACCAGGATTCCAGGCTCACCAACTCCAGGCCTCCAACCGGCCACCCCCTCCTCGGATCCTCCCATTACGACACCAATCCCGCTACCGTCTCCCGCGGCGACCTCATCGTCGGTGTGGGCACTTCCCCCGCGCTCTGGACCCGCCTTCCCCTCGGAGCGCCTAACCGCTGTCTCACTTCGAATGGCTCTGATGCCGTCTGGAACGCCTGCCTTTTTACGGGCTTCCCCACAGGCGCCGTGCCGTTTGTCGATGCCTCGGGCAATCTCGCCCACAACGGCAGCCGCTTTGCTTGGGATAACGTTCTGCGCCGCCTCGGTGTCGGCGTCGCCTCCCCCACTTCCACTTTGACCGTATACGACTCCTCGGTCATCGATGGCGCTACCACACTCGAGGTCCGGGCCGGGGAAGGGCAGTCGTCGGCGCCCCTCCAACGCTGGAAGACACTTGCCGGCGCCGATGTCGCGCGCCTCGAAGCCGATGGGAAACTCATCGCTGCCTCCGTCCGCGCCGGCGCCTCCAACGGCCAGGCCCCCTGGCAGCAGGATGGGTTGCCCGCCGATCCTTCCACGAACTCGGAGGGCGACGCATGGCTCAATGCCACCGAAATGTCCCGCAAATCGTTCGAAGCCGGACAGAAGCATCCATCCCCTCAGGTCATCTGTTCCATCGGGGGAACCGGCACATCCTCACTCACAATGACCTCTCTCGGACACTGCCGCATCCCTGCCTCCATGGTTCGTCCCTCCGATCGCTTCCGCATCGACTACGAACTCTCCCATGAAGGCGCCGCCACCTCCTTCAGCTACGCGCTTTCCTGGGGTGGCGTCGTCCTTACCGCCCGCAGTGCGTCCGGCTCGGAAACCATGGTTGCCGGTCGCGGCGATGCCATCAACCAGGCTTCCATCCTCTACTGGGGATGGCAAAGTTGGGGAACATCCCTGCCCGTGCTAGCCGGCGGAGGTAACTCCAGCGCTCCCACGGGTGATATCATTGTGGATCTGCAAGGGCAGATGACTTCCAGCACTACCGAGACCATCACTCTCCGTGGTCTCACCATCGTCCGTCTTCCCGCGCAGACCAATCCGTAAGAGAGTTTCCCCCCTACGCTTGGGGGTGTGGTGCTAAGGTGTTTTCCTTCACAGGTAGGGCGATTTTGCGCTTGTTGGCCACACCCCCGTTCCCTCAAGATGGTCTTGGGAGCCTAGGAATCGCTATGAACTTACTCCGGCTTCGGCCACTATCGCGTGCCCTCCATCGACTCCGGCACGATCAGCGGGGTCAGGACATGATTGAGTATTCCGTCTTGATCCTCATGGTCACGTTCGTGGTCTATGGCTGGCTACCCACCAATTACGCCCCCGCCCTCAGCAATATCTGGGCAAGAGTCGCCAGCGTCATGTTTACACTCACAGGCGTCTCTTAGCCGCTTCACTGCCTCGAAATCACCCGCCAAGATACTTCTTTAAGTCCGGATTCAACTGCTCCTGTACATCCGGCTTGCTCAAATCTTCCTTCAATATCAGCCGCGGCGCGAGGTTGTTGATCTTTTCCACCGGCTTGCCTTCCAGCGCCGCTACTGCCGCCTTCACCGATTCATACCCCATCTTGAACGGATTCTGCACCACCAGCGAATCGATCAGCCCGCTCTTCAAACCCTCCTCGAGCGTCGGGCTCCAGTCAAAACCCACCATCTTCACCTTGCTCTGCCGCCCTTTCAACGCCTGCGCCGCACCCACCGTGCTCGATTCATTCGACGCAAACAACGCCGCCAGGTCCGAATGCGCCGTCAGCATGTTCTCCGACACCGCCAGCGATTGCGCGAAATCCGCCATCCCGAACCGCTTGTCCACAATCTGGATATCGGGATACTTCTCCTTCACCCGGTCCTCGAACCCCTGCTCACGCGCCATCGTCGATGCCGCCCCCGGTTGCACCGCCACCATCGCCACCTTGCCCTTCCCGTCCAGAATCTTCCCGATCCGGTCCGCCGCCATCTGCCCCGCCGCGTAGTTGTCCGTCGCCACCTGCGAGACGAAATCGTTCGT
>JADLBG010000003.1 GCA_020847895.1 Bryobacterales bacterium | reverse complement strand
TGGCGCGCTTTGACCAGTAGGGGATCGCCTTCTTCTCCCACTGCCACTTGAGCAGTTCCTGATAGTGCGGCGGCCAGGGAGAGGTGACCCAGTTCGGGTACTTCGCCTTGTCGCTGTCGCCGGGGCAGCCGGAGAAATCGATGACCACCGGCACGCCCAGTTTCTCGGCCAGCAGAATGGTCTTGCGATTGACTTCCTGGTTCTTTTTGGCCAGGTCCGCATCCGGGTGGAGCGGTTCCCCATGACAACTCAGAGCGCTGATGGAGATGCCGTTGTCGTCCAGTTTCTGTTTGAACTCCTTGAGCGCCGATTTGCTTTCGAGCATCGAGAGTTTGCAATGGGGGTCGGTGGGATAGTTGCCCGTGCCCAACTCGACTGTCGTGATGCCGATGCTCTTGATCTTGTCAATGACCTGGTCCAGCGTGAACTGGCCCAGCAGCGCGGTGAAAACGCCGACTCTCACTTGGGGGCCTCCTTAATGGATGAAAAATTGCCGATTCCCAGACTAACACAGGGAAGGATTTGACAAGATAAAAAAGACGATGTCCGCATTCCTCACGGCCACCTGGTCGCAACTGGTGATGCTGAATTACGAAGTGCCGCCGGAGGCGGCGCTGCCGTATGTGCCGCGCGGGGTCGAGCCGGACACGTTCGAAGGCCGGACGCTGGTGTCCATTGTGGGTTTCCTGTTCGATGATACTCGCGTTTGCGGCGCCGTCATTCCGTTTCACAGGAGGTTCGAGGAAGTGAACCTGCGGCTGTACGTGCGCTACCGGGCGGAGAGCGGGTGGCGGCGCGGCGTGGTGTTCGTAAAGGAGATCGTGCCGCGCTTCTTCGTGGCGCTGCTGGCCAACCGCCTCTACAACGAGCGCTATGTTTCGCTGCCCATGCGGCACGCTATCGAGCCGGGGAGGCGGGCACAGTACTCATGGCGGTTTCAGGGACGCTGGAACTCAATCGAAGCGGCTGTGTCCGGCGAGCCTTACACGCCTGCATGCGGAAGCGAGGAAGAGTTCATCACGGAGCATTATTGGGGCTACACCGCGCAGAAGGACGGCGGAACGCTGGAATACCAGGTGGAACACCCGCGGTGGCGGGTGTGGAAAGCCAGAGAAGCCCGTTTCGATTGCGATGTCTCCGCGCTGTACGGCAGTTCCTTTGCGGTGTATATGAAGAACGAGCCCTCCAGCGCATTTCTGGCGGAGAGCTCGGCGGTTACGGTTCACGCCGGCAAGCGGATTATTTGACCGGCAGCATGACGGTGTTCGAACGGGAACCGGCCATGGTGATCTGGAGCGGTTGCGGTCCCGAGGGGACGCCGGGCGGCACGATCACGGCCACCACGTAGGTTCCAGGCACTCCAGGAAAAGCAACGGAGAGCGGCACGAGACCGGGCCGGCCGCCGATGGTGACGGTGGCCGCGGCGGTGTTGAACAAGGCCTCGGGAACAACCGCGCCGGTCTTCAGGGCAGGCGTGGTCTGGCCCATTCCGGTGGTGAACACGGCCAGCGTATCGCCGGCCTGCGCCGGGTTATCGGCGGAGATGAAGGTGACATCGCTCACCCTGACGATCTGTCCGCCGTCAGCGCCCATCCGCCAGATAGCAGGAGCGGCTTGCTGCACCATGACCATGAAGGCATTGCTCTCGCCCACGCTGTTCTTCACCACCACTTGCCGCATGCCGGGGCTTACTTCATAGGGCACCTGCACATCGATCTGTCCGGGCGAAACGGTGAGCAGGGGCGCGCTGACGCCATCCACGGCAACCTCAGCTCCGTTCAGCGACATCGGCAGCGACTGGCCTTCCCAGGCGAAGTAGTTCGTGTTGGCGTAGGCGAACTGGGCTCCGAAGATGGAAAGCCAGCCGCCGGGCGCAACGTTCCTCTGACCCTCGTCGATGACGGAACTGAGCGCGTCGCCGATCGCGGGAGTCTTCGTGTATGCCGCCCGGACCTGCGAGCGGACGACGCCGCCGGGATTCACGGTGGTGTGGAGGTTCATGTAATGCTTCTCCGGGTTGGCCATGAGGGAGTTCAAGGTAGCCAGTCCGGCAGTGGAACTGACCAACACCGGGATGTAGATGTTGCCGAATCCCGTGTCCGTAACCACCGTGTTTGCGCCGCTGATTCCAGTGTTGATGATCACGGGGCCGTTCTGGCCGGCCACCTGATCATGGATGTGGAGACCGGTAAAGGTTGCCGCGCCGGGGAATCGGCAGTTGACGTCGAACACAGCGCGTCCGGCGATGATGGCGCCGGATTCATCACGGATGGTGTTCACCTTGAGGCTTGCGGGAGCCGACGCCTGGATATCCACGGGCGGAACTTCGTTGGCGGGCGACAGGTTTATGGAGAAGACGTTTTCATCGGTGCGGCGCAACTGGGATCGAATGACGCCGCCGGGAAAGTCGGTGGTGTGGATGTTGACGTAGTAGCTGGATGGGTCCTGGAACAGGCCGTTTATCGCGTCCACCTGAGGCTTATTCGTCATGCTCAACTCCACGGGGAAGACGAGCGAGCCCTTACCGGTCTCCGTGCTGGGCATGTTCGCAAGGCCGGTGTTGATGACCACCGGAGCGTTGACGCCCTTGGGACCGGAGTGGATGTGGAAGCCGGTCATGGTGACCTGCTTGTCGAAGCTGTAGTCGGCTTCAAACATCACGAGTCCGGTGTTCATGTTTCCCTGCGCGTCGAAGGTGCGCATGGCGGTGACCGCGGCCACGGCCGAGGCGTTCTGGCCGGTAATGGCGGGCACTTCGTTGGCGGGCGACATGATGGCCATCATGGTGAGGA
>JADLBG010000002.1 GCA_020847895.1 Bryobacterales bacterium | reverse complement strand
GCTGGTTGAGGTGCGGCGTGGGAACCTCCGTGATGAAGAACTGCGACCCGTTGGTGTCCGGCCGCCCGACGTTCGCCATCCCGAACCGGCCGGGACGGTCGAAATTGTACTCCGGGTTGAACTCGTCAGGAATGGTGAAACCCGGGTTGCCCGAACCGGTGCCGGTGGGGTCTCCGGCCTGGATCATGAAGCCCGGAATGACGCGGTGAAAGATCACGCCAGGCATCAGCGGGCGGCTCACCATCCTCTTCTCCGCCGCATCGAACCACTGCTTCCGCCCGAGGCAGAGGTCCACAAAGTTCTTCACGCTCACCGGCGCCGCCTTCTCATAAAGCTCAAACCGGAGCACTCCCATGCTCGTGGTCATGGTCCCGTACAAACCCGGCTCCAATGTGGGCGCCGCGGGCTTCGGCGGCGCGGCATCGGGCGGCGCTTGCGCCATCGTAACCAGCCCTGTAAGCAGAAAAACAAGGAACGCGCGCATCAGCCAAATTATACTGAAAAGTGTCGCTAATCCGTCTTTTTCTGCTGCTTTCCTGCGTCGCCGTATCCCTCGCCCAACAGGTGAACGTTACGGTGCTCGCCACCACGGACCTGCATGGCAACCTCTATCCGTACGACTACTTCACCGCAAAGCCCGCCGAACGCGGGTTGGCCAAGGTTGCGACCCTCATCCGCGAGGAGCGCGAGCGCAATCCCAATCATCTGCTCATCGATTGCGGCGACACTATCCAGGGCTCCCCGCTCGAATCCGTCTACCAGAACTACATCCGCACCGGAAAGCTGCCGGAAGGTCTCGCCTTCACCGGACGGCCCCTCCGCACCGACCCGATGATGGCCGCCATGAACTCCATCGGCTATGACGCCATGGTGGTGGGCAACCACGAATATAACTTCGGCCTGAAAAACCTCGAGCGCGCTCGCGGCGAAGCCCATTTCCCCTGGCTATCGGCGAACACCTCCGGCGTGGCAGGGACGATGAAGCCGTTCGCACCCTACATGGTCAAGACCGTGGCCGGAGTGAAAATCGGCATCATCGGCATTACCACCCCTGCCGTGCCCGGTTGGGAGAAGCCCGAAAACTACCGCGGCCTCGAATTTCACAACGCCGTGGAAGCGGCCCAGCGCGCGCTGGCGGACTTGCGCGCCAAACACCATCCGGACCTGGTTCTGATTGCCGCCCACGCCGGGCTCGATCGCGATCTCAAAACCGGCCGCATCCGCGCCGGAGAGACGGGCGTCGAAAACCCGGTCTACCAGCTTGCGACAGAGGTACATGGCATCGATGCCATCGTCTTCGGCCACTCTCATCAGCAGTTGGAGGATTTCCGCGTTGGCGACGTGCTCTTGGTCCAGCCGAAGAACTGGGGAATCTCGCTCGCCCGCCTGGATTTCGAATTGGAGCGCAAGGCCGGTGAATGGAAGGTGGTATCGAAATCCGGCAAGCTGATTCCGGTGACCAAGACCACGGTGGCGGATGAAAAGATTCTCGCGCTCGCCAAGCCCTATCATGACCTGACGGAACGCTACCTCGATCTGCCGGTGGCGGAATCATCCGCGGACATGGATGGCATCCTGTCCCGAGTGGAGGACACGCCGCTCGTCGACGCCATCGAGCAGGTCCAACTCTTCTATTCCAAGGCCGATGTCTCCCTCACTGCCATGTTCAATCCGCGCGTTCGCTTCCGCCAGGGACCGGTCACGGTACGCCAGATAGCCGCCCTCTACATCTACGACAACGAACTCTACACCATCGAAGGGACCGGCAAGATGCTCCGCGAAGCGCTCGAGAACGCCGCGCGATATTTTATCGGCTGCCCCCAAGGCGCCTGCCCCGCGGGCGCTTTGATCAACCGCGGCGTCATGGGCTTCAATTTCGACATGGCCCAGGGTGTCCAGTACGAGATCGATCTGACGCAGCCTGAGGGAGCCCGGATTCGCAATCTGCGCTTCCGCGGTAAGCCTCTCGACGACGCCCAACCGTTGCGCATCGCCCTCAACAACTACCGTGCCGGAGGCAGCGCCGGCTACACCATGTTTCGCAATGCGCGAGTCGTCTGGAAGTCTGGAGAAGAGATCCGCGACCTCATCATCAGCTACTACACGGATCACAAGATTCTGCCGGCAAAGGCCGATGGAAACTGGCGCATCGTTCCCGAATCCGCGCGCAGCCGGCTGCTTGAAGAAGCGCGCGCCGAGGCGGCGCGTAGCGCCAACTATTGAGCCCGCACAGGCCTGTCGAGGAACTCGCGGATCACCCACCCGGCGAGGCTCCGTCGTGCGGGCGAGTTTCCTGGAAGGTTCAGTGCTGCCGCTCGGCCGTGGGTACCGCGCGCAGTTGGGCATCCTCGAGACGCGACGTTTCCTGATAGGTGTGCACCATGCGGTGGATCACCGTGATGTTGCCAAGAACAGCGATCACCCACAAGACAGGAGCCATCCGGTCCGCCAGGCAGCCGATGATGAGCAGCACAATCCGTTCCGGCCGCTCCATGAACCCGACCTTGCAACTGGGAATGGTGTTTTCCGACCGTGAACGCGTGTAGCTGATCATTACCGATGCGGTCATCACGATGGCCGTCATCACCACATAGAAATTTCGGTTGATGGAAGCGTAATACACCAGCAGGCCCATCAGCAGGGCGAGATCTGAATATCGATCGAGCACGGAATCAAAGAACCCGCCGAACTTCGTCACGCGATTCGTCTCCCGCGCCACGCGCCCATCCACCATGTCGAAAATACCCGCCCCGATGATCACCGCACCCGCCCAGCGAAAATGTCCGAACGCCAGCAGCACCGCCGCTCCAATATTAATGAGGCGTCCAATAAAAGTAAGCGCGTTGGGAGAGATGCGGGAAAGAGCTAAACCACGAACGATCAGTACGATGACCTTGTTACAGGCCTCGCCGATTGCCCGAGTGTATGTCATACTGCGTCCTTTCGGCCGGTTCCGCCGGCCGGTTAATCCGCCTGCTCGTGGATGGTGGTCAATTCGAGAATCTCTACTTCCTTGAAACCGCCCGGACCAGGAATCCTGATCTCATCGCCTACCTTCTTCCCGATCAGGCCTCGCCCGATCGGCGAAGAGGTTGAAATGAAACCCTTGGCCACATCGGCCTCTTCACTGGTGACCAGCTTATAGGAAATCTTAACGTCCTTCTGGAGATCGAGCAACACCACTTTGGAGCCCAGCCCCACGCGGTCGTGCGGAATCTTCGACATGTCGACCATGGAAAACTCGCGCAACCGGGATTTGAGTTGAGCCAGGCGGGCATCCACATAGCGTTGACGCTCTTTGGCGGCATGATATTCCGCGTTTTCGCTCAAGTCGCCATGAGCGCGGGCTCGAAGAATTTCTTTGGGGAGCTCGTTGCGCAGTTCGTACTCGAGGGTCGCGATTTCTGCTTGCAGTTTTTTCTTCAGATCTTCCATTGTGGCAGCGTGGCCCTAGGCCCCCAATGCCACATTATAGCCCGTTAACGTTCGATGGAACGGGAAACCCGCATGACGGCGGGACGCGTCCAAGCCGGCAGGGGTGAGAAAATAAAGAGGAGGGTGCCATGGTTTTCCTGTTGCTATTGATATCGGCAAGTGGTCTGACGGCTGCCGGATTTGATCTGATGCCTGCGCTGAAGAAGGTGGAAGACCGCTACAACAATGTCCGCACCCTCGAACTCGACTTCAGCCAGACCATGAGTTTCCTTGCCCAGCCCACTGCGAAACGAACCGAGAGCGGCGTCCTCTACTTGCGCAAGCCCGGCAAGATGCGCTGGGATTACCAGCAGCCTTCCAAGAAGGTCTTCCTCTCCGACGGCAAGGACGTCTACTTCTACACCCCGGCGGCGAACCGCATGGAGCGGTCGAAACTCAAGGAAACCGAAGACATGCGCGCGCCTCTCGCCTTCCTCCTCGGACGCCTCGACTTCAATCGCGATTTTCGCGAATACCGGGTTCGCGAAGAGAATGGCGGCCATTGGATTGTCGCCAAGCCGAAGTCGGACAAGGCTCCCTATAAGGAGGTGGAGTTTCTGCTCCTCCCCGATTCCCGCATCGGCCGCCTCCGCGTCCTGGGACAGGACGAGTCCCTCATGGAATTCACCTTCCGCAACGAACGCCTGAATCCCCCCATCGACGACAAACTGTTCCACCTGGATGTGCCACAAGGCGTGGAAGTGGTCGAGGTCGCCAACTGAGCCGCGCCTACCGCCATAGCGCAACCGACGTCTCGTCCTTGATGAAGAAGCCCTCCCCGAACGGAGCCGGGTGCGCCCAGGCGGGTGAATCCGCCACCTTGTAGCGGCGCAACTCGTTGTGACCGCCGCCACCCGCTTCCGCCACCACCAGTTCGCCCTCCGTGGTGAGAAGCAGCAGTTGGTTCCCCTGCAACAACAGCGCTCCGTTGTCCCCCTGCCGCGGTTTCCCCTTCCAGAGCGTCTTTCCAGTCTTTGCGTCCAGGCAGAATAGCTGTCCCTTGTTCGCGGCGGCAAGGCCGAACAGCAGATCCCCGTGCAGCACCGGGCTGCTCATATACATGTGGACATCGGTGTTGTCCCACACTCCTTCCGTAGCCCACCCGGCGCCTTTTCGGACCGGGCGGATGCGAAAGACTCCGCGCCCGCTTCCGCCTTCGCCGATCCCCGAGTAGATCACCGTACCCTCGTAGATCACCGGCGTCACGATGTTCTGCGCAAAGCTGGTCTTGTACGGCAACTTCCACAGTGTCTTCCCGCTCTGGAAATCCACCCCGATCAGATGATCCTTACTCAGCGTGATCACGTGTTTCGTCCCATCCATGACGGTAAGCACGGGCGAGGCATACGCCGGCCCGTCCTCCCCCCATTGCCACTTCTCCGCGCCGCTATTCGCGTCCAGGGCAAGCAGGGCGCCGCCATCATCGCCGCCCGCATGAATCACCAACGTCCCTTCCCGGAACAGCGGTGACATCGCTACTCCGTAGAGCGGAGAGGTCTCCGGGAACCGCTTCGAAAACTCCTTACGCCACAGCAGGCGTCCGCTCCCCGCATCCCAGGCGGAAAGAATGCCGCTGATTCCGAACGTGTACAGCTTCCCATCCTGCACCACAGGCGTCGATTTGGGCCCTTCGCCATGCCGCGTCGCCGCGGGATTCATGCGATACGGGGCTCGATACGACTGCCGCCACAACACCTTGCCGCTCGCCCCATCCAAAGCCAACACCTGCTCATTGCCATCCGTCCGCGCAAACACGTAGAGCCTTCCGCCGGCGTGTACGGGCGAAGAGTGCCCTTCGCCCACCTGGACCCGCCATTGCTGTCTGATCGTGTCCGGCCATGCCGCCCTCGTGGATTCCGAAATCACTCCGTCCCGGCGCGGTCCGCGCCATTGCTGAAAATCGGCGGCCGCGGCGCTGAGCGCTATCAAGAGAAAAGCCATACGCATGCCCAATGATAGACGCCTTTGTCTACTGTCCGTGTGGCTCCGGCGCCGCTTCCGATACAATCAACCAATGCCGACAAGGAAATCCATTGTCATTTTGATGCTCGCCTCCGCCGGATTCCTATCCGCCCAGGACATCGCTCGCAGCATACACATGTTCCGGCCCGGCGAGGCTTTGACGGCCGCCAGCGGCAGCCCAAGCCAGGCCATCGCCATGGATTTCCTTCGTTCTCAAGCCCCCGCCCTCGACCTCCGTCCGGAGGCTTTAGACGGCGTTTATCTCTACAAGGAATATCAGACCGCCCACAACGGTGTGACTCACCTCGTTTACCGCCAGCGTTTTCAGCAAATGGAAGTGGAAAACGCCGAATGGGTGGTGAATGTCGATCGGGATGGCCGCGTCATCAACTCCGGCGGCCTGCTGTTCAATCCGCCGCAACCCGGCACTGCGCTGCCCGAAGTCACCTCGGCCATGAAGGCTGTCCGCGCCGCCGCTACCGCCGTGAACGAAAAGGCCGGACGCGCCTTCCAGCCCTTTCAGAAAGGCGCCTCCTTCGACGGCCGCACACTCCGCTTCGAAGGCGGCCGTTTCGCGGGAGACATCCCCGGGCAACTCCTCTGGTACGGCGTGCGCGACACTGTCCGCCCGGCCTGGAAATTCCAACTCATCGACACCGACGGCGTCAGTCCTTATATTGCGGTGGTAGACGGCGCGGGAGAACAGGTGCTGCGCAAACAGAACCTCCTTCTCGGCCAGAGCGCCGCCAAGCCCCAGGGCCTCGTTTACGAACTGAACCCAATCCCGAATCCGCGGCCCGGATATCCGCGCGAAGGGACGCCGGCTTTCGTTGACCGCAAAATCGTGTCCTTTTCGGGCGACCCTGCCGCTTCCCCGCGCGGTTGGATGAGCGGCAATGAAACCGCGGGCAACAACACCATCGCCGGAGCCAATCCCCTCGGTATCTCCTGCAACGTCGGCTTCGACAACTGCCCGCCGCGTCCGAAGACCGTCACATCAGGCAACCTCGATTTCAGCTTCCCGCTCGAAATGGGGGTTGGCGCGCCCGAGCCCACCTACTTCGGCGCCGCATCGGGTACGAATCTCTTTTATCTAGTGAACCGCGCCCACGACCTCTTTTACTCGCTGGGCTTCGACGAAGCCGCCGGTAATTACCAGGCCGACAACTTCGGAAAGGGCGGCGTGGGTGGAGATCCCGTTTACGCCTACAGCCAGTACGGCGTCGCGGCGCCGGGCTCGCCATTGTTGAATAATGCGGCATTCTCCTCCGTCGAAGACGACGGAATCCCCGGCCGCATGCTGATGTACATCAATCCGGGCATCGGCGGCCAGATGCCCGGCTTCTTCACCGACGGCTCCCTCGACGCCGAGGTCGTCTTTCACGAATACACCCATGGCGTCAGCAAAAGGCTGGCGCGGCAGATGTACTTCACCTACCAGGGCGGCTCCATGGGCGAGGCACTCAGCGATTTCTTCGCCCTCGAGTTCACTGTGGCCGAAGGCGCACCGGCCGGCGGCATCTATCCCTTTGGCGAATACCTCTTCTTCCAGATCGGCGCGGGCATCCGCACACGGCCTTACTCGACCAACACCGAAATCAATCCCCTCACCTACGCCCAGCTTGGTAAGGTCATCCCGCAGCCGGAAGTTCATGCCGACGGAGAGATCTTCATGGAAGCCCTATGGGAAGTGCGCGCCAACCTCATCGAGCAGTTGGGCGAAAAGGAAGGCCGCCGGCGCGTGCGGTTGATCGTCGTGGACGGAATGAAGCTCGCCCCGCCCATGGCGTCCATGCTCGACATGCGCGATGCGATTCTCCTCGCCGACCAGGTGGATTTCCGCGGCGAGAGCCGGAAACAGATCTGGGCAGGCTTTGCCAAGCGCGGCATGGGCGTGCTGGCGCAAACCGGCAGCGGCGACTCGGCTCACATCTCCGCCAACTACGATATGCCCTCTCCCGCGGGTTCGCTGAAGTTCTACGAGGATAAATACGTCATCGGCGAAACCGTGCGCATCGTTCTTCAAGACGCGAATTACACCAAACCCGCCGCTACGGTGCAGTTGCTCGCCACGTCCGGCGATTTGCAGCAGGTCACACTGCGCAAACAGGGCTTCGTCTACACCGGAGCCATCGCCACCCGGTACACGCCCGCCGCGCGCGGAAGCGGATTCCTCGGTCTCATCCCCGGCGACACCATCACCGCCTATTACAATGATGCAGACACTGGCCAGGGGCCGAAGCAGGCGGAAACCAGCGCCGCCACGTTTCCGGACTACGCCGGTTTCTTCGCCGCGCCGGGCTTTCGCTTCGCCAACGAACAGGCATTGCGTCTTCGCTCCCAACTCACCTCCACCGCCGTTCCCCTCCCGTTCGAGTTCCCCTTCTTTGAACAGAAATACAGCGAAGCGCGCGTCTACTCGAACGGCATCCTCGTCTTCGGACAGCGCGACTTCACCCCTTGCAATGACATCGCCTCTTTCCGCCTGCTGCCCGCCGTTGCCCCCATGTGGATGGACATGCGCACCAACGGCTTCGCGCAGCCGAACGAGGATGTCTATATGAGCACCGGGAGTAATTCGGTGACGTTCCGCTGGGCGGCCGAAACCAATCCCATTTCCCTATTCCAGGATCCCGATCCGCTCAACTTCGCGGCCACGCTTTACGCCGACGGGCGCATCGTTTTCCAATACGGCGGCGGCAACATGAATCTGGCCGCGGGCGGGCAGGGCGCCGGTCTGGGATGCCCCACCACCACCGTGACGGTTGGCCTCAGCAACGGTCATGAAACCTTCGCCCAAGTGCCGAGCACCCACGATGGCGCGGGAACTCTCGAGAACGCGCCGGTCATCATCTGGGAGCCGCCCTACGCCAATATGGGCGGCCCGGTGGCGGATCTCGAACTGCCCGAAGCCGGCGAGAACACGGAAGGCATCATCATTGTCCAGGGCATCGCCTACGATGCCGATCCCGGAGCACGCCTCCGCCGCATTGACATCCTCATCGACGGACGAGCCATCACCACCGCTGCCTTCGGCCTGCCCCGCGCGGACTACTGCGCGCGGAACCGCCTTCCGCAGTGTCCTGCCGTCGGCTTCCGCCGTATTCTCGATCCCACCCTTCTCAATATCGCTCCGGGCACACACACCATCCAGTTGCGCGCCACCAACCAGCGCGGCGTAATGTCCACTTTCCCGGAGGAGCCGCGCGCCTTCACGGTGGCTCCCGGCCCGGCGAATCTCCCCGCCGGCTCTATCGAATCGCCCGCCGCCGGCGCCGAGGTTTCCGGAACCATCACCGTGCGCGGCTACGCCGGCGCCGTGAAACTCCTCATCAACTCCGTTGATGTGCTTATTGACGGAATCACCTATGGGCGCGCTCTCTACGGAACCTCGCGAAACGACATCTGCGCCTCAATCCCCGCCGCCGGATGCCCGGCCATCGGCTTCACGTTCAGCCTCGATACGCGCAGCGGCTCCATCCCGCTCGCCAACGGCGGTCACACGCTCCAAATCCGCGTCCAGGACGAGTCCGGCCGCTACACCCTCCTTCCGGAAGCACCCGTAGCCTTTACCGTGAAGAACGACAAGACCGATCCACCGAAAGGCGTTCTCGTTGCTCCCACCCAAAATCAGGTGTTGAGCGGCACGGTGCGTATCACGGGCCATGCCTGGGATCCGGCCGGGCGCATCACCTCCGTGCGTCTGCTCATTGATGGATTCGTCGCCGCCACCGTACCCTACGGCAAGCCGAGGCCGGAGGTGTGCGCCGCGCTCCCCGATGTCCCCGCCTGCCCGAACATCGGGTTTGAGCTCGATTTCGACACCACGCGCCTTCCCAACGGCCCGCACACCATCGCTATCCTCGCCGCTAACGACCGCAACATCCTCTACGAGTTTCCGCGCATCGTCAGCGACGGCATCAACGTGATTGTGAAGAACGATTGACGCGGCCCTTCGGCCGCGTCACGTGTGAAAGAGAGCCATCTGGCCGCCGGTGTGCCAGAACAGCACATTGCCCGAGGAAGGAAGCCGGCCGCGGCGGATCCAATCGATCATGCCCGCCATCGCCTTGGCGGTGTACACGGGATCGAGCAGGAAGCCTTCCATTCGCGCCGCCAACTCCAGCGCCTCGCGCCCGGCGCTGCTTTCCACCCCGTAGCCCTCGCCCACATACTCGTCAACAACGGTGATCTCACAATCCAATTCGACTCCCAACTTCCCGGACATCCCCTCGAGGATGCCGCTCACCGTGGATTGGATGCTCCCGGATGAGTCGTCGGGACTGATTCCGATGAGTCGCGTATTCGGGTGCAGAAACAGTTCCTTCCCGGCCGCGAGTCCGGAGTGCGTGCCGCCGGAAGAACTGGAGAAGAAAATCGCGTCGAACCGCAATTCCCGCGCCGCCAATTGCTCCGCAAGCTCGGAGGCGGCGGAGACGTAACCGAGCGCTCCCAACGGCGTGGACGCGCCGACGGGGATGACCACCGGCCGCATGCCTCGCCCGCGCAGTTCTTCGGCCGCTTGTTCCATTGCCGGAGTTCGCTCTTCTCGCGACGCTACCCGGACAATCCGCGCTCCAACCACCTCTTCAATGGCCAGACTCGCCGGCTTGGGGACATCCTCTCTTCCAGGCGCATTCAGCACCAGCGTGCACTCGAGGCCGAGCCGCGCCGCCAGCATGGCCGTAACGCGGCAGTGGTTTGACCGCTCACCGCCGCACGTGATCACCGAATCCACACCGTCAGCTTGCGCCGCGGCCAGCACGTACTCGAGTTTCCGGACCTTGTTTCCGCCGAAGCCCGCTCCGGTGTAATCATCGCGCTTGATGAAGAGTTTCGGCCCCCCGCCAAGCGCGTTCCGCAGGCGCGGCATCTTCTCGAGCGGCGTCGGATAATGGCCAAGAGCCAGCCGCGAAACCGCCTCGAAGCGCTGCACGGCCCGGTTGCGGTCAATGGGGTGCACGGCGCCGCCTTTACTTGCTGAAGTAAGCGTCGTCGAGTGTGATTGTCGTGCTCTTCTTCAGTTCTTCAATCTGCTTCTTGGCAAGCTCCGGCTTCAGCTTCTGCTCAATCTGTGACTTCACTTCTTCCAGGTTCTTGTTGTCGTGCTCCTGCACCTGGATCAGGTGGTAGCCGAAGGGAGTCTTCACCGGGTCGCTGATCTTCCCTACCGGGAGCGAAAACACCGTCTGATCAAATTGAGGGACCATCTGGCCATGGCTGAAGGACCCCAGATCCCCACCGTTGGCGCCCGAGCCCGTATCGTCGGAATCCGACTTCGCCACTGCCGCGAAATCTTCCCCGCCGGCGATCCGCTTTTGCAACTCCTGGCACTTGGCCAGCGCTTCGGCCTCCGTCAGGTCCTTCGTGTTAGCGCGCAGCGGCACGCGCGAACCCTGGAACCGTATCAGAATGTGACGCGCCTTCACCTGTTCGTACTCCGATTTGTGCGTCTCGTAATAGCCCTTCACGTCAGCTTCCGTCGGCTTGGTGGCGTCCAACACTTCCATGAACAGCGCGTTGGCTAGCAGGTTGTCTGTTTGCAGCGCAATCTGCTGCTTCACCTTGGGATCCAGTTCGAGTTTCCGTCGGCGCGCCTCCTGCGAGGCGACCTTCAGTTCCACCAACTGATCGGCCAGTTTGCGCTTGTTAGGGCCTCTCACCTCGGCTTGCACGCGCTCCGGCAGCGACGCAATGAGCTGGTCAAACTGAGCCCGTGTATAGCTCTCCGAACCGACTTTGAAAACAACCGCGTTTGGATCCGCGGGAGCAGCGGGAGCGGCGGCGGGTGCGGCGGTCTTCTGCTGACTTGCGGGAGTAGCGGGTTTGGCCTGTCCGTAAACAAGCACAGACGAACAAAAAGTGAAAGAGACGAAAAGAAACTTCATGGGTATCTTGAATCTAT
>JADLBG010000001.1 GCA_020847895.1 Bryobacterales bacterium | reverse complement strand
CCCTCACCCAAATCAAACCAGCACGCTTCGCGTGGATGATGCATTCTACTTTCGGTTCTCAGTTCCGTTCCCGCAGTGGGTCACTTCAGCCGCACGTTAGTGGGTCATTCTTGTCAAGCGCTGAAGTCCGTAACCTTTGTGAGCAGCTCAACGCCACCGAGACCATTTTTCCCGGTACCGAGTTGAAGCTCATCTACAAGTTGGGGTCATCTTAGATTCCTTGGAGATCAGGAGTTCTGGATTTGGAAATCGGGACGCTCGAGTCTCATTGGGACGGTAGCGACGTGACGGGGGGATTTTTGAAGGTAAATACGACTGCGGCTCGATTGCAAGAAGCGCGAAAATCGAACACGGTGTTCGCTTTTTGAACTGCAATAAAGCTCAAGAATTGTTATGTGATGTGTTCACGCTTTTCTGTTTCAGAAGTACGATTATTCCGTGCGGTTATCAGATTGCCGTAGGGTATGGGTAGCGGCCATTATGCGCGATGAAGAGGCTCGCCATGGGCGGAGCGGCGAACCTTTCTGAGTGATTCAGGGCGTCTCTCCGGCCTGGTCAGCAGGACCGGAGAGACACTCGAAACGCTACTTGGCGGTACACTCCTTGAGGTCTTTCTTTTCGTGGTAGCACTTGCCGGTGTCGTTCAAATCCTTCGACTTAGCGGTGACGTGGCAGGTGGCGCAGCCTTTTTTCTCCTTCTTGCTGTACTCGGGTTTGGCGAACCCCATGTTTTGCATCATCATCAGCCCAGCCAGAAAAATGCCGGCGGACGCTATCATCGGTGCTTTCTTCATCTCTTCACTCCTGTGATCAACTATCTACGTGGTTTCAGTGTACTCGAACTCCAACTATGCCCTGATGTGAGCGGAAGCCCTCGTACAGATAGAACGGCTGCGAGACACCGTACCACCT
Source organism: Bryobacterales bacterium (assembly GCA_020847895.1). GTDB lineage: Bacteria > Acidobacteriota > Terriglobia > Bryobacterales > Bryobacteraceae > CADEFT01. The sequence continues at coordinate 5,374 of JADLBG010000001.1, read as the reverse complement.
GTACTCAGAGACCAAGTCGACGTGGGCGAACAACGGCGCGCGCAAGCGAACCACCGGCTGATAGTAGTTGGTGGGCCGGTTCCCATTGGACACAAACATCGAACCGCCCATGCTGAGTTCCGGTTGCATCGTCCAACCAAGGGCCATGCGCCATGTGAGTAAACCCGTGAAATTATGGGAGTTCTCACGATAGAACGAACGGTCGATGGCGGACAGGAACTGCGGCTCGCGGAAAGTCAGGTCCGAGCGAATGGTGGACCTGGCGTACTCAGCGATCATCTGTACGGTCTTACCTCCACGCGGAAGCCAGTGCAATCCAAGTGCCGTTTGCTGGCTGCGGAATTCGTAGGGATTCAACTGGGGCGGATTCGAATTGTTCAGGTATTGGAATGTGCCATATAGCTGGAGGTTGTCGCGTACCTGGTAGCGCCCTCTCATCCGCAGACGCTCGTAATCGCTCAGGCTGGTGCGAAATAACACCCGGTCGCTGCGAGTAATGTCGACATCCGCGTTGAATGAGATGCGATCGGTAAGCCGGTAGACCGCGCCAGCCAGCGCCGAATGCCGCTTCATATCCGCGTGTTCCGAGGTCATCTGAACGAGAAACGGCGCCCTGGCAAGGGTATCGCCCCATGTATACCGATAACCGCCACGAAGGGAGAAGCGGTGCGTGACCTCAGTGATAGCCTCCACCTGTTGCGTGTTGTAGGTCCATTCCAGGCGGTCAGCGATGGGGGTATTCACCAGATTAGAGGAGTTGTGGAGACGGTCCGTCATGATAGACCCGATGATGCGGAAACGCCTGTAGGGTCTCAGTTCGGCACCGAAGTTCGCGGTGGCATGGGGCTGGTTGGAGGCTCCCAGGATGCGCAGGTTCTGGGAGTTGAAGAAAAGCAACGTCTCGATGTCGACGAAATTGCCCTGGTTTGACTGGCGGTACGTGACGTCGTTGCGTGGCTGGCTGAATTGGAAGGCGCCGGAAAGGTCGAGCCAACTGACGGGTTGAGCAGTCACGTAACCCTTACTAAACACACTGCTTCCCTCGACCGAATAGTCCTGAACCAGGTTCGAGAGGAAGAGAGTTTGCCCCAGGTAAGGTACAGTCAGGTTGCCGAGGTTCCTGTTGGAAGTGCCCAGTGCCTGGCCATCCCGGAAGAGGATGCCGCCCTGTTCAAGGGTGAGATGGAAGCTTCGGAACTCCATGCGGACCCCGCCTCGGAACAAGTTGGTACGGTCGTCGAGGTTGGTCAGCACCGGATATTCGTTGGCATCGCTGACGAAGTTGGAGACTCCGCGACCTACGCCGGTATCGCGTGTGAAGCCGAAATAGGGCGTAATCCTGTGGAGGGGGAACAGGGTCAGTTCGGCGTCCGTCATTCGCCGGCGGGTGTCGTAAGACCGTTGGTTGACAAGGATCCCGCGATCAATCAAGGGATTGGCGAAGGAGGGCATGGCGCTGAAGTAGGCTGTACTGCGGTGGTCAATGGAGAGGCGGTAATACTTGGACTGTTCCACCCCGAATTGCATCCACGCGGCCGGGTCGCCACCCCATCCGTATCCTCGGAAGTGCGCTTTTTCCAGCCACTTGAGTGATGGTTTTTCAAGTGAAGCATCCCAATTCATCAATCGGGGGCCTTCCCCGAGATTCACGATGCTGCGGTAGGTGTTGAGATCGCCTTGGATGCCCTGATTCCAACGCGCTCCGACTTCAAATTCGATGCGGAAAGGGCCCTGTGTATCAGTAGCGGCTTCAGCGGGAGTTTCCGTCTTCTTCTCTTCGGTGGCCTTCGTTTCCTGTGCGGCGGGTTTGTTATCTTCCGCTGTCTTCGCGGGTTCTGGTGGTTTCTGCGCCTCTTGACCCAGCGCCAAACCGCCCAGGATGGCGGCTAATAGCAATGTCTTCATCGCAGAAACACCTTGTTCACATGGGACCCGTGAATTTTCACATGACAGATAGTGCAATTCTGTATCCGTGGATTGCGCAAGTCATGGAAGGCCGGCGGAACGCCGCCAATCGTGGTGGTGGAAGGATTGGCCCCCAGGTTGGAATGACATTCGAGGCAAAGGAAGCGCACATTGGCCCGGATGAGCATGCGCGGATTGGCCGAGCCGTGTGGCTCGTGACAGGCGGTGCATCCTTCGGTTCGAACCGGAACGTGTTCAAACGTAAAGGGGCCACGCTTGTCGCCGTGGCACTTGAAGCAGGCGGGCTCATTCGCCGAAACTTCGCGCAACACACCGGGGAGCAAGCGCCCGTGAGGATTGTGACAATCGATGCAGTCAATGGCGCCTTCCATCAAGCGGTGGCGGTAAGGCCGTTGAAACTGAGTCACTTGCGCGAGGTGACAAGTGCCGCAAATCTCTATGGTGCGCTTTGGTTTCGGTTTGTGTATGGAGTGACACAGGACGCACGCCACCTGGTTGCGGGCGTGCGCGATGCGAAAAGAGCCGACGCGGCTTGGCTGGTTCAGGTGGCATTTCAAGCAGATGCGGTTGGCCTCGAGGAGCGGAACTTTTAAAGGATTGCGTATTAGAGCGGGATCGGCCGCTTCGGCGTGAAGACTTCCCGGGCCATGGCATGACTCACACACCTGTTCTTTGAACCCCCACCTTTCACTGCCATCCACCTTGAAGTGGGGGTTTTTCTGGAGGCTGTTGAAGATCTCCTCATGACAGCCTTGACAGACGGCACTCCCCATGTACTCTGCTTTGGCGGGAGGAGAAGGTTCGGGAGGTTTGGGCTGTTCCTGGCCGGCAAGGGGAACTGTGAAAAAAGTCAGGAACGCCGCCACTAGAAAGCCGCGGTGTTCCTGAGTAACAAGTAGCTTAAGTGTCGGTTTCACTCAACCTAATAGTACAACCAAACTGACAGAGTGGAGCGAAAAAGAACGAAAGTATTTTTGTCATATGTGAGGTGGAATTTACACAGCCCTGGGGTGGGATATAAGACCCGACCGGTCCGGGGCGGGGGGGATATAGGACTATTTGAGTCTGAGATGAGCGAATGCCCGGATGGCGAGGGTCCAAGCGTGCGGCCTTGCTGAGCGGTTCGAGCGCCCGGCCGGGTGGCGGCGCGCAATTTTGAGGAAGGCCAGGAGATGGAAGGCAGGGGAAGGACAGCCTGCCTCCTACACGGCGGGATGGAGCGACGGGATGCGTGCCCGGCAGTCCGAACAGGCAACGAGTCTTCGCTCGTTGAGTAAGAGACGGCCGCTCCGGCTAGAACGTGTAGCCGAGCCCGAAGAGGGGAACCACGCGGTCCCGAAGTCCGTTGTCATCGAAGGCGACGAGCATGTTAGCGGAGAAGACGAGGTTGCCCGCCAGCTTCAGCTTGAAGCCGAATGCTCCGCTGTTCATCTGGATGTTCTTCTTGTTCGGGGAAAGCGTAACGCCTGTAGCGGGAGCGATGTTCTGTCCGCGGCCGGGCACGGTGGTCAGCACCAGGCGGTTGGCATCGAGCAGGGTTTGGCCGAGGATGTCGGCCTGAAACGTGATCCGTTGGGAAAAGCTGATGCCGGCGCCGGCGGACCAGGAGAAGATGTTCGGCAAGTCGCCTTTGGTGTTGGTGAAAATATCGCCGGCGAGCAGGCTCTTGCCGTTCACCTGGTATCCGATGTTGAAGTGGGGAGAGATGCGGACAATGCCAAGGTCGCGGGAGTGGAGTGATAGGGCGGCGAAGGGTTTGAAGCCCGCTGAACCGGAGCCATGGTAGTTGAGTTCGTCGCCAGTGGGAAGCCGGAAATCGGCGCCAAGGGCAAAGGCAGCCGAGGGCCGCTCAAAGACGGTGCCCTTGACGCGAATGAGAGTATCGCCGATTCCGGTGGAGGTCCGATGAGAGCGGCCGAAGGGTCCGGAGGCGACAAAACCGGATTGTCCAAAATCCTGACCGAAAGTGTTGCGGGAAGAATCGACGTTGAAGGTCTGGGCGCACCAGCAGGTGCCGCCGGCGGTGGGATCGCCGGTGTTCACGATGCGTCCGTTCGAGGCGACCGCGCCGACGGTGGCGTTCACCCAGGTGAGGGCCGCGGAAACGTCGAGACGGTTTGTGAGGCCGTAGGTGAAGAAGGCGACGTTTTGATCGAGGCGCAAATCGATCTGGAGATCGGCTGTGGTGGGAGAAGTCGTCTGGCGCACGCCGTCCTGGAGGATCTTCGTTCCTACTCCGCCCACATCGAGCGCATGAATATTGCCGAGAGGCTGACCTTCGAGTTTACTGAACCGGAACTGCTGCCGCGTAAAGCCCATGTAGAATCGGCGCTTGCCGATGGTTTCGGCGCGCTCGGTGAGGATGGGGCCGAGGCTTTGGGCGGAGGGAAGGGAAGCGCCGGTGGCGGGGTCCTCGCGAAAGATGACGCCGGAGGCGGGTGAGGCGATGGGGAGGGCGGAAAGCTGCGTGGCAATACCGATGTTAAAGGGGCGCATGAGGCCGCCGGCGACGGGGCCGAAGTTGCTATCGGAACCAACGACCGTACCGAAATCCGCGGAGCGGAAGGGGTCGGTGTCCTTGAGCGACACGCCCAATTGCGGGTGGGCGTCAACGGCGTTGGGAATGACGAAGATGAGCTTCCCTGAATTGTTCTGTGCTTGCAGGGTTCCGAGCGAGCAGGTGAGCAGGAGAATACCCAGTCTCCTATTTAAGATAGACATGTCGTTTTTTCTAGCCTCCTCTAGTTGGAATCTTGAATATCATGAATAACCCAGTTGTTTCCTTTTTTTCCCAGGATGACGTTCACCTTGCGCGGAGGGCTGTTCGAGGAACGGCCCTTTTGCACGGTAATGGTGGACATCTGACAGACGAGAGTAGCTGTGTTGCCGCGGATTTCGGGGTCGGACAGAGTTTGCAGACTCATGGTCATGCGGACATTCCGGTCAGTGAAGGCGCGTTTCAGTCCTTCGATGCTGGTTTGCGGGATGGCGGGATACGCCGCTTTGAGGGCATCGATGTCCTTCTGCTCAAACGCCGCCGTGTAGCGCGCCAAGGCTGCGTAGATCGCGTTCCGCTCGGATTGGGAATGCTCAATGACTTGCGGTCCGGTGGGGGCGGGGGGTTTGCTGAGCCGCTCGATCTCACGGGCGGCGCGAGTGACCGCGTCAGGCTCTTCCTTGTAGAGTCCGCGGTAGGCATTCAATGCCGAAAGGTTGTTCTTGTCGAGCGCGTTCCAATCGATGCGGGCGGCGGATTGGAGCGCCTCGCGGGCGTAGCGGCTGGAGGATTGGCGTGAAGCGAAATCGCGGAGCGATGCCGGGTCGCCCTTGTTGACGGACTTCCAATGCAGGTCGTCGAGCATCTGTTGGGCAACGCCGGTGAAGGCGCTGTTCGGATGGCGGCGCAGGAAATCTTCCACCGCGGCGGCATTCTGCGCGGCGCGTGTCT